>DAOVVG010000046.1 GCA_030632175.1 Gammaproteobacteria bacterium | reverse complement strand
GTCGTGTTTGAACTGGTCGCCACGGATGATGACACACTGGCGGTCAGTGAAGATGCGAGGTTTCTGGGGCCGCGGTAGGTTATTGCTGACGTTGGTGTTTTTGAGTTTTTCTTTGAGTGATTTTTCGCCCTGAAGGGCGAGGTACTTTTTTTTGCGCCGCCAAAGAAAAGCACCCAAAAGAAAGGTGGCCCGATGGCTTGCCCGCTAACACGGGTTCCCTGCGCCAACGGTGTCAGGTAAGTTAACCCCGATCTTGTTGAGCTTGTTTGTTACCTCGCCCTTCAGGGCGAAACCCGTATTTGAATAATCGAACGTACATAAATATGAACACACTTAAGCAAAAAACACCCTGGTACCGTGAGCCCTGGGTGTGGCTGATGATCGCGTTGCCGATGTCTGCTGTCATTGGCGGGATGATTACCATTTATCTCGCGGTTACCACCAGCGACGGGCTGGTGGTTGATGATTACTACAAGCGCGGCAAGGCCATCAACCTGGACCTGGCGCGTGACGAGGCGGCGGCTCGTTATCAGCTGCGAGCAAGTATTGATCTTGATATGCGGGACAATCTCGTGCAATTGCAGCTGGAAAGTGCGGCGGCGACATTACCAAAAATGCTGACATTTTCGCTGTTGCATCCGACGCGGCCGGGCCATGACCAGATAATTCTTCTGCGACATGCCGGCGACGGCGTCTATTACGGTGATATCGATGAAGTAGCGCGTGGCAAATGGTACCTGCAGCTGGAAGCTGACGACTGGCGGCTGTCGGGCAAGCTGCAGGTTCCCCTTGTTGAAGCGCTGGTGCTTCAGCCAGCGGACGCGGGTTTGGCAGAGTAACGTAGCGTAGTCCGGGTGTGATTCCAGTGAGTCTCGAACCGTTATTGGCTGCCTTTCTGGTGGGGCTGTTAGGTGGTACCCATTGCTTCGGTATGTGTGGTGGTATTGTCGGCGCGTTGAGCTCGGGTTTGTCGCTGGAGTTGCAGACATCGCGCTGGCGCCTGGTTGCTGCGCAGTTGGCTTATAATGGCGGACGCATCAGCAGTTATGTGGTAGCGGGCGTGCTGCTTGGATTGTTCGGCCAGCAGTTGGGTCAGGCCGGGTTGCTGCAGGGCTTTCCGGTGGGGCGCATGATCGCAGGTGTCATCATGATCTTGTTTGGTATCTACCTGGCAGGGTGGTGGCACAGTCTGTTGTACCTGGAAAGGGTCGGGGCGTATTTGTGGAGATATATCGAGCCGCTTGGGCGGCGCTATATTCCGGTGCAGACTGTTGGTCAGGCCTTCCTGCTGGGTCTGGTCTGGGGCTGGCTGCCCTGCGGGATGGTTTATGCCGTGCTGGCGCTGGCACTGGCCAGCGGATCAGGCACAGAGGGCGGTGCACTGATGCTGGCTTTTGGTCTCGGGACACTGCCTGCCTTGCTGACGATGGGGCTGGCCGTAAACACCCTTGGTCGCTTCATGCGCAATCCCCGGGTGCGGGTACTTGCCGGTATCCTGGTCATTTTTCTGGGTATTTTTATGCTGGTTGCGAATCCGTCCGGACACGGGCATCATGCCCATCCCCATTAGCCGCGACCGCTGTACTGACAGGTCGTTTTTGCACCAAAAACGGGCATTATGGCCAATATTAGGAACACAATATATAGTGTTTCACTGTTATACTGTTTTGCCTCATAAACACCCCCTTTTCTCGCGATAAAAAACAACTAAATAACTGAAAAATATAGTAATTTATACCCCTATAAATTATACTTGACAGGCCGTTCAGAGCCGCATAATCTTTTTGTCCAGAACACAAGATGTAGTGTCCCGGCTTAACCCAGAATTTTTAGTACCAGTGTCCTTGTCCGCCAGCCGGGCAAGCGGCCAAAAGTCTGTAATCCTGACAAGAACTTAAAGAATCACGGGGAGGATAATCAGCGTATGACGACAACCGCGCACCTAGAAGCAGTACCCACCAGCGTCGCAGACATTCCGTTGCAGGCGGCATCCCAGGATATCTGGGAAACCAAGTATCAACTCAAGGCGAAAGACGGTACGCCGGTTGATGCCACCATTGATGAAACCTACCAGCGTGTTGCCCGGGCACTGGCTGATGTAGAAGCGACCCCGGAACTGTGTGACCTGTGGTACCAGGAATTTCTGTGGGCACTGCGGCACGGTGCCATTCCGGCCGGACGCATCACCTCCAATGCCGGCGCGCTGCAACACAAGCCGGCAACCTCGACAATCAACTGTACGGTATCCGGTACGGTGCAGGACTCCATGGATAACATTCTCGACAAGGTGCACGAGGCCGGTCTTACGCTGAAAGCCGGTTGCGGCATTGGTTACGAGTTTTCCACGTTGCGACCCAGGGGTGCCTATGTCTCCGGAGCGGGTGCCTATACATCCGGTCCGCTGTCGTTCATGGATATCTACGACAAGATGTGCTTCACCGTGTCCTCGGCCGGTGGCCGGCGCGGTGCACAAATGGCGACCTTTGATGTCGGCCACCCGGATGTGATGGATTTTATCCGTGCCAAGCGTGAAGACGGCCGCCTGCGCCAGTTCAACCTGTCCCTGCTGATCACCAGCGAATTCATGGATGCGGTCAAGAATGATATTGACTGGAAGCTGGCGTTTCCACTCGATCGCAGTGAACTGGATGAAGGTATTGATCTGCATGACACGGCACAGGTGGTCTGGCGTGAATGGCCCTACAAGGGTGAATACATCACCAATAATGCCGGCCTGGTTGCCTGCAAAATCTACAAGACCGTGCCTGCGCAGCGCCTGTGGGACATGATCATGGCTTCCACCTATGACTTTGCCGAGCCGGGTTTTATCCTGATCGACAAGGTCAACGAGATGAACAACAACTGGTTCTGCGAAAACATTCGTGCGACCAACCCCTGTGGCGAGCAGCCGCTGCCGCCGTACGGTTCCTGCCTGCTGGGCTCGGTCAACCTGACCAAGTTTGTGCGCAACCCGTTCACCGAACAGGCGGCATTCGACTGGGATGAGTTCCGCAAGGTTGTTGCCATCTTTACCCGCATGCTCGACAACGTTGTTGAGATTAATGGTTTGCCGCTGGAAGGTCAGCGCGAAGCGATCATGCACAAGCGCCGTCACGGCATGGGGTTCCTGGGGCTGGGTTCTACCGTCACCATGTTGCGTATGAAATACGGCGAGCAGACATCACTGGATTTTACCGAACGTGTCAGTCGCGAGCTGGCGGTGACCGGCTGGGAGGTTGCGCTGGATCTGGCGAAGGAGAAGGCACCGGCACCGATTATGGAAGAGGACTTCGAGGTCACCGAGGAGATGCTGCGTAGACGTCCGGAAATGCGCCGTGACGGCTATCTGCCGGGAGATTCCGTGAAGGGCAAGGTCTTGCATGCCAGGTACAGTAACTACATGCAGCGCGTTGCAGAGGTGGCTCCTGACCTGGTGAAGGAGCTGGCAGAAACCGGTGCGCGTTTCACGCATCACAGTTCGATTGCGCCAACCGGCACCATTTCCCTGTCACTGGCGAATAACGCCAGTAACGGTATTGAACCGAGTTTTGCGCATCACTACTTCCGTAACGTGATTCGCGAGGGTCGCAAGACCAAGGAAAAGGTCGATGTGTTCTCGTTTGAATTGCTGGCATACCGTGAACTGGTGAATGCGGCTGCCACAGCCAGCATGGACGGTGATGATAATGTGCTGCCGGATTACTTTATATCGGCAGATAACGTGGTGCCCCGGCAGCATGTTGATATCCAGGCGGCAGCGCAGAAGTGGGTGGACTCGTCTATCTCCAAGACAGCCAATGTGCCTACCGAATACCCGTATGAGGATTTCAAGGATATCTATCGTTATGCCTACGAGCAGGGTTTGAAAGGTTGCACAACCTTCCGCTTTAATCCGGAGGCCTTTCAGGGTGTACTGGTAAAGGGCGAGGACCTGGAGAAGACGGAGTATGAATTTACGCTGGAAGACGGTAGCAAGGTCAGCCTGAAGGGCAATGAGGAAGTCGAATATGACGGTGAGATGCACACGGCTGCAAATCTCTACGATGCCCTGAAAGAAGGTTACTACGGTAAATTCTGAATTAATTTTAAAGAGAATCCTGGCCGGATACACGCGAATACGCGGGAGTAGAACATGACAGTACGTATTGAAAAGAAGATTGTTGGTTACAAGGTCGGCGATAATGAAGCGGGGGCTGCGGCACCGGCAGCCGCTGCGCCGGCCGAGGTCGTTGCCAGGAAGGAACCCGAGGACAACGTGGTACAGCTGCATGAAAAGCTGGAACGTCCGGAGATGCTTATCGGGTCTACCTACAAGGTCAAGACACCGTTATCCGAACATGCGCTGTACGTCACCATTAATGACATCATTCTCAACCATGGTACGGATAACGAATTACGCCGGCCGTTCGAGATCTTTATCAACTCCAAGAACATGGATCATTTCCAGTGGATTGTGGCACTGACGCGGATCATCTCGGCCGTGTTCAGGAAGGGCGGGGATGTGACGTTCCTGGTGGAAGAACTGCGTTCGGTATTTGATCCACGTGGCGGTTATTTCAAGAAGGGCGGCAAATATATGCCGTCGCTGGTTGCCGAGATCGGTGATGCCATCGAATGCCACATGCGCATGATCGGCTTGCTCAAGGATGACGGTCTGGATGAAAATCAGAAGAAGCTGGTGGCCGAAAAGCGTGCCCAGTTTGAGGCAGCATCCGGAACCGTGAGTCAAGTCGAGCCCGACGGTGCGAGTGACTTCCCGGAAGGCTCACAGCTGTGCGTGAAGTGCCATACCAAGGCTGCCATCAAGATGGATGGCTGCCTGACGTGCCTGAATTGTGGCGAATCCAAGTGTGGGTAGTACTTTTGGCCCATTGATAGATGCGGGTTGTTTGACTATAAATATACCCTAGACCTGCAAAAATATTGTGTAGGCAGGTGTTCATAACAATAAACAGCTCGCCAATGTGAATAATGCTTGGCGCAGGAGGCAGAATGTTTCTGCAACAGAAGCCAATCCCGGGTTACTGGTACAGTAATTTTTCCGGTCAGTTGATCCAGGTCCGGGCCATTGTCTATCTGGCGGGCAAGCGCAAGCGGATCGTGCTGGAAGACATTGGTGGCAAGCGCGAGTTTGTAGACATTGAAAGCTGGCACGGGATGGACCTCGTGCTGCATTCACCGGTGATTGAACAGCAGGAAGACGAAATAGCCCGCGATACCTGATTTAAACATTTCGCGGCTGCAATCTGCTGTTAAGGGTGCGTCTATTGCCGCAGGCGCGATTCATCTATTCCCTCCATGTTACCAGTGTCGCCAGCCAGCTGGTGATGACTGCTGCCAGTTTCTCATTGTATTTTTAAAGTGACGATCGGTGCCCGTGATACGGATCTGTCATGAGGCCGGGTAATCCCCGCTGCCCTGCTGTTCCAGCCAGGCCATGCCCGCGTGGACATCGCAGCTGTGTGCAATTAGCGCAATGCGTTTAACACCCTGTTCCCGCAGATGCTGGATACCTGCATTGAGGCACGGGCCGGCTCCCACCATCTCGTCCGCGGGTGTTGTTCCCGCCACAGGCCGGAAGCCCGGCTGGCAGCCAGCGCCGGCAATGTTGTTGAAAAATCAGAATTACTGCCACAACAGGCAGTAAAGAAAGGATATTATTCGAATTCACAGGTATCGTATGACCCTCAGCGTGTTCGAGGTTGTGGGCGCTGACGAATAGTATGCAAGGGGGCGGTTGCCCCGGGTATCAGGTAAACAGCCGGTAACGGGCTGCACATTGACACGCTATGTATCTTGAATATTTCAAGCTGACTGAACGACCGTTCTCCATAACGCCTGATCCGCGTTTTTTGTACATGAGCGCGCGTCATCGCGAGGCCCTGGCACATCTGCTGTACGGGCTGGGTGAGGGCGGGGGGTTCGTGCAGCTGACCGGAGAGGTAGGTACCGGCAAGACCACCATCTGTCGCTGTCTGCTGGAGCAGGTACCGGAAAATGTTGATATTGCGCTGGTGCTGAATCCCAAGGTCACCTCAACTGAATTGATAGCGACCGTTTGTGACGAGCTGGGTATTGAGTACCCGGCAGGAGACACCAGCATCAAGTCATTGACGGATGTGCTGAACCGCTATTTGCTGGATGCCTATGCGCGTGGTCGTCGCACGGTGCTGATTCTTGATGAGGCACAGAACCTGAGTGCCGATGTGCTGGAGCAGGTGCGTCTGCTGACCAATCTTGAAACATCTACACAAAAACTGCTGCAGATTGTCCTGATCGGTCAGCCGGAACTGCGCAGTTTGCTCGCGCGCGAGGATATGCGGCAACTCTCGCAGCGCGTGACGGCGCGTTATCACCTTGACCCGATCAGCCGGGAGGAGGCCGGAGCCTACATCAAACACCGGCTGCAGATCTGTGGTACCACGCAGACACTGTTCAGCAAACGATCCGTTGACAGGATCCAGCAGCTCTCCGGCGGGATACCGCGCCTGATCAATGTTCTGTGTGACCGTTCCATGC
This sequence comes from Gammaproteobacteria bacterium, assembly GCA_030632175.1. GTDB lineage: Bacteria > Pseudomonadota > Gammaproteobacteria > UBA9214 > UBA9214 > UBA9214. The sequence continues at coordinate 6,491 of DAOVVG010000046.1, read as the reverse complement.
TCGGCGCCTATGTCGAGGGCAAGGCACAGGTCGATCCAAAGGTGGTAAAAAAAGCAGCCCGTGAGGTGCTGGCCGAAGCCGAGAAGAAGCCGGAACAACGTAGCTGGTCCCCCTGGATCACGGCCGCGCTTGCGGTACTGGTGCTCATTGGCCTGGCCGTGATTTTTCAAGGCTGGCAGCTGCGGCCTGAGACTGCTGCGCCAGCGCCGGTGGTCACCAGGGAAAAGCCGCTGGAGATTCCCCTGGTAACGACCGGTGAACCCGTGGTCGAGACACCGGCAGAGGTGCCGGTTGCTGACATGGACGTGCTGCCAGAGGAGACAGCAGAGGATCCAGCAGAGGAGCCGGCCGCAGTGGTTGAGCCAGAGTCCCGTACCCTGGACTCTCTGTTACTTGAAGTCGACAGTACCAACTACCGTGCGGCCTGGACGGAACTGTTTTCCCTGTGGTCGGTGGACTTGCCTGCCAGCGTGCAGCCGGATTTCTGTGACTTTGCAAAGCAGTACGGTTTGTTGTGCATGGTGGAGCAGGGTAACTGGAATACTCTGCGCCAGTTTAATCGTCCTGTGATACTGCGGCTGGCTGCTTCAGATGGTCGTCGGGTACCCGTGGTGCTGCAGACCCTGGAGGATTCCATTGCAGAGGTCATTGTCGGGAACGAGCTTTACCGGCTGCCCGTCGGGCAGGTGGAGCAGAGCTGGTATGGTGATTACACCTTGTTGTTACAGGCACCACCGGGTGGCCGTCTTTTTATGAAAATCGGCGATCACGGGCCAGTAGTTTCCTGGCTGCGCCAGCAACTGGAGTTGGCGCAGGCTGTGACGATCCCTGCTGCTGACCCGCTGGGTTTTGATTCTGCCCTGCAAAAACAGGTGCTGGACTTTCAGCGCAGCCATGGGCTGGTAGCGGATGGAATAGTGGGCAAGAACACCATGATTCACCTTAATACAGCGTCCGGCCGCGAGGGTGTGCCCCGGTTGCTGCCCGGATCGCCCTGAGTCTGGCCATGTCCTATATCCTTGAGGCATTAAAAAAGGCAGACCAGGAACGTACCCTCGGTGATGTGCCGGATCTGGAGGCGACTCACTGGGGTGAACGGCGACGCAAGCGCTCATTCCGCTGGGTGTGGATTGTGGCCGTCCTGTTGTTGGTGAATAGCGTGTTGCTGTATTTGTTGTTTGGCCGCGATGCTGTAGTGGTGCCGGGTGCAGACGGATTGTCAGGGCCGGCTGATCCGGTGCCGGTAACACCTGTGCCCCGGGTTGAAAAAGTAGAAGAGATGCCGTCACGTGAGATAGCGCGTCCGCGGGAACCGGTTTATGTCCCCCCCTCTGTGCCGGTTAAACAGCCGACAGCGAGAGTGCAGAAAATGCCGCCACTGCAGCCGGAAGCGGCCTTCAAGCCGCCTCCCGCCTACGCACCGCCATCGGCACCGGCTGCCGTATCAGATGTACCTGAATGGAATGATCTGTCACTGGAGTTTCGCAGCGGCTTGTCTTTGCCGCGTATCGACGTGCATGTGTATTCGGACGATCCGGGACGGCGCTTCGTCCTGATCGATTTGCAGAAATTTCGAGAGGGGGAGACACTCGCCAACGGCGCGGTACTTGAGGAGATATTGCCTGACAGTATTCAGCTGTACTATCAGGGTACCCGCTTCCGCGTCGAAAAATAGGCTGTCTATTCAATCACCTTGCGCTGGTGTATCTCTTCTTCCGTGGCATCACGAATGCCCTGAATTTCGATTTCGAAGAGCAGCGATTGTCCGGCAAACGGATGATTACCGTCGAGGCTGACGATGCCGTTCTCAATACCGGTCACAGTGAAAGCGACTTCCTGTCCGTCTTCGTCCTGGCCAATGATGCTGCTACCGACCTCGGCGGTGTCCCCGGCTGGCAGATCATCCAGTGGAACCTGGTGAACCAGATCGATGTTGCGTTTCCCGAAAGCATCGTCCGGCAACAACCTCGCGGTAACGATATCACCAGTGACATGCGATTCCAGTTCGCTTTCCAGTTTCAGAAACAGCAATCCGGCACCGTGCAGGTAGGTAACCGGTGCCTCGGCCGCCTCGCGGACAACAACGCCGTCGGCATTGGTGAGTGAGTACTGCATGGTAACAACCTTGTGGGGGCCAACAGTTTCAGGTTTGCTCATAAGTCCGGATGCTTGCGTTGTTTGTTGAATGTGTTGTGTATTATACGTATGCCGGTATCGCAGGCGAACTTGCCCCGGTCGCCGCGGTCGAAACAATCAGGCAGAAATTTCACGTATACACAGGAGCTGTGGCTATGAAACAGGCTAAATTTTCAATCGGTCAGCGCATTTATCACCAGATTTTTGACTATCGGGGTGTGGTTGTGGATGTCGATCCGGAATTTTCAGGGACGGATGAATGGTATGAGACTGTCGCAAAAAGCCGGCCACCCAGGGATGAGCCCTGGTATCACGTGCTGGTGCATGATGCTCGCAAGGAAACCTACGTGGCAGAGCGCAACCTGTCGCAGGATCAGAGCGATGAGCCGGTTAACCACCCCTTGCTGGGGGAGTTTTTTGTCGATTTTGAAAAAGGGGTCTATACCACCGGTCGACAGCCCAACTAGTGTGGCGTAGCTCTCCATTCCTTAACATCAGGAAAAAACTGCATGATTACAACGATTCAGGTGCTGCTGAAGAAATACACACAAACGTCAGTGGCTGTTCAGGAGGACAGTGAGCAGGCGTTGCGCCTTGCAACGGCGGCACTGTTGGTGGAGGTGGCACGGTCAGATGGTAATGTGACTGATGGAGAGCGTGCAGCTGCACGACGTGTTATCGAGAACTACTATTCCCTTTCGCCAGAACAGGCACGCGAGCTTGTTGATACGGCAGAAAGTCAGGCTGCTGATGTGACTTCGCTGTATCCGTTTACGCGGTTAATTACCAGTGAGTGCAGTATGGAAGACAGGATTAAGATTGTCAGAATGCTGTGGGAAGTAACCCGCGCCGATTGTCGTATCGACGAGCATGAGGAACATCTGGTAAGGAAGGTTGCTGATCTGCTGTATGTTCCACACAGCCAGTTTATATGGGCCAAGTTGCAGCTGGATGACGGGTAACAGCTAAAATAACGGGGCCGCACAGCGACCCCGTTCCATTTGTTCAGACCATTTCTTTCAGGCCCTTGAGAGGCAGTACCTTTACTACATTACGTGCCGGCTTTGCCTTGAACATCATTTCTTCACCGGTGAAAGGGTTGGTACCCTTGCGTGCCTTGGTGGCAGGTTTGCGTACAACCTTGACCTTCATCAGGCCGGGAACCGTGTAAACGCCAGGTCCGCCTCTGCCCTTGAGATCGCGCTTCATCAGTGCTGCCAGTGCATCAAATACTGCGCCGACATCTTTCCTGGTGAGAGCAGTCTTGTCAGCAATAAAGTTGAGTGTTTCAGACTTGGTAGTTGGTTTCTTTGCAACCTTTGCAGTTGTCTTCTTCTTGGCAGTCGCTTTTTTCTTCACAGCCATCTGGTGTAGCTCCTCTATGTGAGTAATGAGTAAAACAGCACGCGTAAGATAGCACAATAAATAAAATGTTAAAGTGTTTTTAACGTCGGGAAATGCCTTCTATAGTAGACTTTTCTCACTTCCGGAAAGTGCCCGGTCAAGACTGTGTCCGAAACTGGAATCGCTGTGTGTGTATGTTTTCAGGTTTCACGACGCACAGTCCGGGGCGCTGGCAGGTTCAATATGTTGGTGTGCGCTTATGGCGTGTAATGTGCAGAAAACACTGTAATTGCAGGTATTATAAGCGTATTTCAATGCGGCGTCTGATCGTTTCCGGTGTGTTCCTCTGTACGGTTGTCATGCACCGGCGTTGTTGCAGGAGAGGCATGACGCAGAATCATCTGCCAGCCTGATCCACAAAACCGGTAGACGTTGGTTGCGATGGCCCCGTGTTGTGCGCTGCCGGCAAGGGTAAGATCTTCATGTGGCACGTGTACAGCCAGGTGTGCGTCCACGGTATGCGAGAGTTGGCCCGGCCGGAAGCGGAACTGTTTCCTGATATTGGACAGTTGCTGCCAACTTTCTTTGACCGCTGCAATGCCCTGCAATCGTTCCCCGAGCGGGTGTATGCACTCGCCCTCGGGCTGTTGTCGGGCCCCTCCAGCATGCTTTCCAGACCCGCGCCTTCAAAGGCGGTGTTACGGCCTGTTCAGCGCCGCCCGGGCCGTCGTAGACAGATTTTTTCATTACGTCCCTATTATGAAAATATACTCAAGTTATTGATATTTAATATATATTTATCCATCTGTTGGGAGATCCCCGGACGAGCGGGTTTCTTGTCCAGTTTTAACAACTGTCAGCCGATAACCGGGTATTGGGTTGTTCTTTCCTGATCTGTGGCCGCCGCATGAACTGCGGGCCCGACCGCTGCAGCATCCCTGTTAAAACGCTAAATATCAATGCGCTCAAGCCGATAAGCAGTAGGCGGCAACTTGCCGTAACGGATCCTGCCAATCGGGGTTGTTGATAACTGTAGTAAACAGTAGACCAGGTGGTTATGCGCGCTGCGAAAAAAATAACAGTCGATAAGCAACTCCTGCAGGAGTTTGTTCCCCTGAATGCGCTTTCAGCAGAGCGTTTCAAGGGGGTATCGGAAAAAATCATCATTGAAGAGGTGCTGGCGGGTCGTTATCTGTTCCGCAAGGGCGACAGGGACAACCAGTCCATTTACCTGCTGGAAGGCAAGATCAACCTGATTAACGGGTTTCGCAAGGTTGCCAGCGAGATTGAGGCCGGTACGGATATCAGCCGCTATGCCATAGCCAACCAGCAGCCGAGACCCCTGTCTGCGCGTGCCGTCAAGAAATGCATTATTGCACGCATAGATTCGGGATTGCTGGATGTATTCCTTACCTGGGATCAGTCCAGCACTGCCGAAGTGATTGAAATAGGGGCTGATGAAGACCAGGACTGGATGACCCGCATCCTGCAGACGGAGGCTTTTATAAAAATACCTCCGGCAATGATTCAGAGCCTTTTGATCAAAATGGAGTCATACCCGGTGAAGGCCGGTGATGTCGTTATAAGTCAGGGAGATGCCGGAGATTTCTTCTATACCATCCACGAAGGTCGTTGTGCGGTAACCCGCAAGGAATCACCGGATGCCGAGGACCAGTTCCTTGCCGAGCTTGGCGACGGCAGCTCGTTTGGTGAAGATGCGCTGATCTCCGACATCAAGCGCAATGCCACGGTGACCATGTTGACCGATGGTCTGCTGATGCGGCTGGCGAAAGAGGATTTCATCGAGTTATTGAAAAACCAGCTGGTCAAGCATGTAGATTACGATCAGGCCGCTGCCCTGGTTGATGAGGGTGCTGTCTGGGTGGACGTCAGAACTGTTGACGAATATGAAAATGGTTCCTTTGAAGACAGTGTAAACATACCGCTGTCGAATTTACGGAACGAATTATCCGAACTGGTCTTTAATACTAAATATATTGTCTGTTGCGATACCGGTCGGCGCAGTGAGTCGGCTGGTTTCATGCTGAGTCACAAGGGCTATGACGTGTTTGTGCTGGAGAGCGGCATTCCCGATTCGTCGCTCGACGCAGATACCCCGGTTGCTCACAGGCCTGCGGGCGGGTCAGCTGAAGACGAAGAGGAACTGGCTGTACTGCGTGCAGAAAAGGAAGATCTTCTGCTAGAGATAAAGGAATACCAGTCTGCTGAAGCGCGCATGGCAGAGCAGATTGAACAGTTAGGTGACGAAGTCGGTGAGTCCACTGAAAAGCTGGGTGGTTTGTACGCGCAGGCAAAGACCGACGCGGAACAATCTGAACAGTTGCGTGCCGAGATTGGCGAATCAGCAGAAAAACTGGATGTCCTGCATTTACAGGTAAAAAACGACGCGGAAGAAATGCAGCTGCTACAGGATCAGTACGCAGCCTTGCAGGAAAAACATGCAGAAGCAGTAAATACACACACGCAGAAGTCTGATCAGCTGGATGAAAAGCTGAATGAAATGCAGTTACAGATGGACGCTTCCCGCAACGAAAATGAGGCCCTGAAACAGGATGAAGTCGCGAGCGAGGCGGCCCAGCAGGAAATGCAGCAACTGCAGGACGCCCTCGGTCAGGCCAATGAACGTGTGTCGGTGCTTGAATCCGATGTTGTTAAATCCGACGAGACCGGTAGCGAGCTGCTCAGTGAAGCACAGGGCCAGCTCCAGGAGCAGCAGGAAGTTGTAGCGCAATTGCGGGAAGAGCTGAGTGCGGCTGTACAGTCACTGGCAGAGTCCCGCGAGGCAGCAAAGGCCTCCGAAACGGGTCAAGAGGCATCAGAAGCAGCGTTACAGGAGAAGCTGCAGCAGCAAACAGGGGCATCGGAGAAGCTGCAGGAGAAACTGCAACAGCAAGCGGAGCTTTCGGAGCAGTTGCAGGCCGATCTTGAAAGCCTGCAGCAACAAGCCAGTGAAACTGATGGCAAGCTCGAGCAGGAATCCGGGCAGGCCG
>DAOVVG010000077.1 GCA_030632175.1 Gammaproteobacteria bacterium | reverse complement strand
GTATCCCTTTGTTAATACTGGGGATAACGGAGTTCTTGATTTTGGTGGGTTCGGTCTACGCCGGCGCCCACCTGCGTTTCTACTACGACCCAAGCGAGATTGCCGAAAGCATCGGCTGGTTGTTGCCGCGCGCGCTGGTGTTCGGCTGTGTCATGTTGTCCAGTCTGACCGCCATGGGATTGTTTCAGGCGCGCTTGCGGGAACGCACTGTCGGCGTCATTTTCCGTATCTTCACCAGTTACCTTGTTGGAACCTTCGGTTTGACGGCCCTGTTTTACATGTTCCCGTCACTGTTTACCGGGCGTGGCGCGCTGGCGCTGGCACTCGGTATTTCGTTTATAGGGATAACAACGGCCCACATCCTGTTTCTTCATTTCGCGCAGGACCTGCTGAAACGGCGTGTGGTCATACTGGGGGCAGGCGTCAGGGCCAACAGCCTGATGAGCCTGCGGCGGCGTTCTGATCGCCGGGGGTTTGATATTGTGGGCTATGTGCTCATGCCAGGGGAGCAGCAGGTGATCGATTCCGGTCATTTGATAGAACTGAAGAAATCATTACGGGATTACGCGCTTGCCGAAAGGATCGATGAATATGTGATTGCCATGGACGATCGCCGTGAGCAGTTTCCTGTAGATGGCCTCCTGGATTGCAGAATGTCCGGTATTGAGGTGACAGATTTGCTGACGTTTTTCGAGCGGGAAACCGGGAAAATCCGGATTGATCTTTTACATCCCAGCTGGATGATTTTCTCTGACGGCTTTAGCCAGAATTTCGTGCGTGAGTTTAGTAAACGCACGTTTGATATACTGGCAAGCCTGTTTCTGCTTTTGTTCGCCTGGCCTGTAATGCTGCTTACGATGCTGATTATTTACCTGGAAAGCGGCGGCAGAGGGCCGGTGTTCTACAGCCAGGTGCGCATCGGACAGGATGGCAAGCCGTTCAAGATACGAAAATTCCGCAGTATGTCAGTCGATGCGGAGAAGTCCGGTCAACTGCAGTGGGCGCAGGTGGGCGACCAACGGGTAACGCGGGTCGGTGCAGCCTTGCGCAAGTTCCGAATTGATGAGTTGCCCCAGATTCTTAATGTGCTAAAGGGTGAAATGAGTTTTGTCGGGCCAAGACCCGAGCGGCCTCAATTTGTCACTCAACTATCGGAAAATATCCCGTATTATCATGAGCGGCACCGGGTGAAGCCGGGCCTCAGTGGCTGGGCGCAACTCTGTTACCCTTATGGTTCCTCGGAACATGATGCCAGGGAGAAGCTGCAGTATGACCTTTATTACGTCAAGAATCACAGTATGTTCCTTGATCTGACGGTTATGTTGCATACCGCTGAAGTTGTATTATTCAGTCGCGGCGCGCGCTGAATACCCGGTGGATTTTAGTGCTTCTTTATCTTCAGAGGGTCAAGGGGGGAACTGTACCAGCCGGTTACCTTGTCTCCCGAGAAAAAAATCTTCGATATTTTGTATTTCCACACACTATTGGTTTTCCAGATCGGTGAGCCCTGTATGCGCAGTATTTCGGCCTTGGTATCTCCGACAATAATGTATGTCTTCAGCGGCGCTGACACACGTTTGCGCGTGAGGCTAACATTGAGGGGGGCAGAATCGCTGATTATCCAGTCTGCAACAAAACCGTCTTTAAAATGAATTTCAGATTTGCCATAGAACCAGATGTCTCCTTCAACGCGTGCAGGTACACCAAGAATATCCTGCGTTTCGCCAAAGGTAGCGCCAAGGGCCAGTGATTTTGAGTGATGCTGCACTGGTTTTACAGCCACTGCAGGAGAGTCCGGACGAACCAGGTTCAACGGTCGGGATCCGGGTCCGTTCCCCCCGAGGGGCTTCCCGGCAGTATATGGCCTGTCTGCGGCAAGGTTACTGAACGGCCCATCCGCAGATAGAAGCAGAATAAGGAGTGCAATAGCGGTGCCAATACTGAGTAGCACAATGGCAGACCGGCGTACTATGATATGCCATAACATGCTTTCTTCTTCGCTTGCATGGCGTGACCAGATAGATGTGCCGGCCTGGCGCGGGGCTTCGAATCCCTGTTCCTCTGCCAGCGGTGAAGCCTCCTGCGCTTGTGCAGGGTCTCCAGGTAACCTGCCGTGACGTTGGTAATAGCTGGAAAGCGCATTATAAGCCTGGCTGATAATCTTGAAGCGTTCCTCAGCAAGCTTCTGTTTCTCCGGTTCCTCGATATGCCGGTCCGGGTGCCATTCCCTCGCTGCACGCTGAAATGCAGTCTTGATATCGGACCAGCTGCTGTCGTGGTCGACACCGAGTACCTGAAGATGGTTTGTGTAATCTTCGTTATTCACGATTTATTGTACCGGGATATTAGCCGGATTGGCCGATAGTTGCTTCATTTCGGCGTGGTTCAAAAATACTTTAAAGCAGGTGGATACAGTCATAAATTTAAGTGACATTCCTGCCGAGAAAATAGTAATATTTGCGATTGACGTGTGTATGAATCGCGCATAAGCAGTATTTATGGTTGGTTGCTGGATGGGCATAGGAATTACTGTTCCCAGCGGCTTGGGCGGCCAGCCTGTCTGTTCAATGATTGTTCCAAAAAATCATTGTACGACCGTTGGTTGCATGCATGGTCAACGAGGATGCTTTCTTCGATGATAGCATACGGGAATATGGACCGGGCGATGATCGACAGGACCACTTTCCGGGGTGTTCAGGGGTTCTGCACTGGATTTAAAGATTCGGCTTTTTCAGCCGATAATTCAGATAATCCCAGTGCTTCCAGGGTCCGGGCCACAGGTCCGGTTTGATAAAGCTTTTATAGATTAAAGGATAATTTCGATATGCACAGATTGCTTAAAGCACTTGGCCTCGTCTACATGGTTATATTTCTGGTTGCCTGCAGTACGCCGGGCATGCAGGTTTATTCAGAGGCAGAGACGGCAGCGGCTGGTTTGAACTACCAGGATGCAGAGGAATACCGGATCGGTTCGGGCGATGTGGTACAGGTCAGCGTCTGGCGTCACACCGACCTGGGGATTTCGGTGCCGGTTCGTCCGGACGGCAAGATCTCGGTGCCGCTGATTGGCGAAGTCGCTGCCGGTGGCAAGGCTCCACAGATGGTGGCCGCTGATATCACCGCCAGGTTGGCGGAATATCTCCGTGACCCGAATGTATCGGTGATCGTCATGGAAATGAACAGTCACGAGTATCTGAACCGTGTCCGTGTTACGGGTGCAGTCAGGGCACCGACTTCCACGGCACACCGGCGTGGCATGACGGTGCTGGATCTTGTCCTGGTTGCGGGCGGGGTTACAGAATTCGCTGCGGCAGACCGTACCAGGCTATACAGAAAAACGGATGAAGGAACAAATGTGTACACCATCAGGCTGGACAAGATCCTGCAGGACGGGGAACTTGATACAAACCTGGCCCTCGTGCCAGGCGACGTGGTTACTGTTCCTGAAAGCATATTCTGATGCAGGCAGGAATGAGGGTGATTAAAAAATGCCGATAACTCCCGAGCAACTTTTAAGGGTTCTTTTCAACGAAGTGATAGCCCATCGCATGATTGCGGTGTGGCTCTTCATCGTTATCTCTCTGGGCATGCTTGGTGCCGGGCTTGTCTATCCAAAGCAGTACGTGGCTGTCACAACGATACTGATTGATGAAACCAATATCATAAAGCCGCTCACAGAGGGAGTGGCCATACCAACGGACAGCAGGGACTATGCGCGTGTTGCCGGAGAAATTATTAATGCCCGCAGAATTCTTACTGTAGTCGGTCTTGAGAATGGCATGATGAAAGAGGCAGATAGCCCCCTGCAACAGGAAATCATCAGGGACAGGCTGAAAGATGCGATTAAAATCTTCAAGGTAGCATCGAATTTGATCAAAATTGAGTACAAGGACGTTAACCCCGAGCGGGCCGCGAAGGTGGCAAACAGCCTCGCAGAATTGTTTGTGAGAGAGAGTGCGGAGGCAAAAGACCATGAGAGCACATCGGCCTACGATTTTATCGACAAGCAAGTGCGGGAATACCATGCCAAGCTGGTTTCCGCGGAACAAAACCTGAAGCAACTCAGGAGCAAGAACCTGGATGCGCAGCCGGGCAGCGAGGCGGCCATCCTGGATCGCATTAATACTCTCCAGGGCCGCTACGAGCGGTCCAGTCTCTCCCTGAAGGAAGCACAGGTGCGCCGTAAATCCATAAAGCGGCAGCTGGGAGATGAGTCGGCCATGTCTGCCAGTCTGAATCGTGAAGGGCAGTACCACGACCGTATTGTGACATTGCAGCGCGAACTGGATTCGATGCGCTTGAAGTACCAGGATAACCATCCGGATGTTGTTCGTGCGCTGCATAAAATTGAAGATCTCAAGGAATCGATCCTTAAAGAGGAGCAGCAGCGCAAGCAGGCCAGGAAGACAGGCAAGAAATCTTCGCAGGCGAAGGGGGTTGCGATTAATCCGCTCTACCAGCAGTTGCGCAGTCAATTGGCGACTGCGGAAACGGAGGTTGAAACCCTGAGAATTCGCCTGGCCGAGACCAAGATATTACTTGAAAATGAGCGGGGGCGCAGTATACGCCTGCACGAGAGTGAAGCGGCCCTGGCTGAATTCACCAGGGATTACGAAGTTAACCAGGATATTTACCACCGATTATTGACCCGCCGTGAGCTTGCACGGGTGTCGAAAAATCTGGATGCCGAAGGGCAAGGAATCAATTTCCGTATCCAGGAGTCGGCGGCAATACCGGTCAAACCGTCGGGGTTGCGTTTTCTGCATTACATGATCGGGGGAATAGTACTCGGAATCTTTGTCCCGATTTCGCTTGTCTTTGCGAAAATACAGATTGACCCGAGACTAAGATTCTCATCCGTCATCTCGTCCAAACTGAATCTGCCTGTGCTGGTCGAGGTTCCGCATATGCCGACTGTATTCGAAGTGCGCAGGGCGAAGTTTCGATTCAGGTTATTGATGTTGGTGGTGGCCGCAGTGCTTTATATATATGGATACACTGGATGGATGAAATGGACAGGGAGTATTTGAAATGAGCAAAATTGATGATGCACTGAGCAAAGCCGCCGCAGAGGGTGCCCGTTCCCTGGTGCCCAGCTATGGAGCAGACATGTCCGTGTCCGGCACCTCGTCTTCCCGGGTGCTTGCGCCGATCCAGTCGAAACAGGGTGACATAGCCCTCATGCTGGAACCCAAGCTGCTGACGCCCAGTGAACTCGAGAAAAGACGCATCATCCATCCGCATACCCGGAACCGGGTGATGGTCGACAGCTTCCGCAAGCTGCGAACCAAATTGTTGAGAGAAACAGATGGTGGCAACCTGACAATTATGGTGACTTCAGTGCGTCCGGGAGGGGGTGGAAGCTTTACGGCATTAAACCTGGCGACGGTATTTTCTTTCGATAAAGCCAAGACAGCATTATTGATCGATTGTAATCTGCAAAGTTCGATTTTAATGGAAGTCTTGCGTATACAGAGTGAGGTGGGCTTAATCGACTATCTCGAGGATGATGACGTAAGCATGGACGAGATTATCCAGCCATCGGGGATTCAACGCTTGCGCTGGATGCCGGCCGGGGCCCATCGTGAAATCACAGAGGAATATTATTCATCGGTGAAAATGCGGGTAATGATGAAAGCCCTGAAAGAGCGCTATGGCGACCGCTATATCATTGTTGATGCCCCGCCGGCTTCGGAAGCAGCGGACACCACTATTCTTGCGGAGTTCTGTGACTATATTCTGCTTGTGGTTCCTTATGGCAAGGTCACGGAGAGGCAGATAGAAGAAGCTGCAAAGGCATTTGGTGACAGTAAAAAGCTGGGTGTGGTGTTCAACAACAGTCCGGATTATCTGAGAGCCGGCTGAGCAAAACAAGCGGTAGCCCACAGGGGGGGCTTTATATGCATGATAGCGTGTCAAAGATGGCCGTCAGCGGAAACAACAGGCTGCTACGAACTATGAAAATCGTCGGCCGGTATATTCTGCCGGGAGTCCTGTTTTTGAGCTTTGCCCCTGTTTTGCATGCACTCGAGATACACTACGGTGCAGGGCTGGTTAGCGAGTATTCGAGTAACTCCCTGCTGCTTCCGGATAACGAGGAGGAGGATTGGATAAACGGCGCTGAGCTGGATTTCAGGCTGGCCAACAAATCCAAACGTCTGGACGCAGAAGTATCGGGCTTTTACGGTTATTACACGTACGCCGAAAGTACAGAGCCTGACCAGGGGATCTATTTCCTCAATGCGCTGGCTACCATAAAGATAAGGCCGGAGAGATTGTCCTGGATAGTCCGCAATGTGCTTGGCGAACAGGAAATTGATTCGCTTGCCCCTGATACGCGGGACAATCGTCAGCGGGTCAACTTTTTTGCTACGGGCCCCGACCTTAACTTCCAGGTAAATCCATCCAATGCGGTGACAATTGGCGCCCGCTGGGCAAAGGATGATTATGAGGTCACAAAGGCTGACAGCACACGCAATATGTTAAAGGCAAAATGGGAAAACCAGCGGTCTTCCCAGCTTACCCTGTCGGCTAATGTTGCCGGGATGATGGTTGATTTCGATGACGATGATGTGAATGGAGATTATGACTATGGCGTCATATACCTGGAGGCCGATACACGGCTTTCAAAAACGGACGTGGTAGCCACTCTCGGCGCATTCAAGGTAGACCGCGACAAGGCGGATGATGTCGACGACTGGGGCGCGAAGCTTGTACTCAACCACCGCAAGAGCTCAACAACCGCTTTCGGCTGGGAATCCGTACGTAAAATTACAGACTCGACGATTGAATTTCTCGAAGCATCGGAATCAGGGTTTGTCGGTGGTCCGGGTTCTTCGGGTTCAGATTCAAGGGGTGAGCAAGCTAGCGGGGATATATACAGGCTGACGCGTCATGCAGCATTCGCTGATTATGAGGGTGCTTCCATTCTGGCCGATGTTTCGTTGTATTGGGAAGAAAGAGACTATGAAGAAGAAGGTTTGATCGATTACGATGAATGGGGTGTTGGGATGGGCCTCTCATCGGAAATAACAGCGGGTTGGAGAGGCCGGTTTTCAACGAGCTATTCGAATACGGACAATACAGGAATAAACAGGACGGATAAGGAATGGACAGTCGATATAGCTGTTGACCATGCGTTATCGCGCCATACCGGGTTTTCCATATACACGGGTTATAATAATCGTGACAGTGATGACTCTGCGGCCGAGTATAGAGAGTGGATCATGGGTGCGACGATTGGGTATCATCGCTAGCGTTGCTGTATCCGGATGACTATAAAGTAACCGACTATAAAGTAACCTATCAAAATGTATCTTGAATTCTTCAATTTAGGGAAATCACCCTTTCGTCAACCTCCTGATCTGGAGTTTTATTTTCCACTGAAGCAGTACGAATCCGCTTCAGCCTATCTTGCGTACTCTATTCTGAATTCTGAAGGTGTAGTGCTGCTGACCGGCGAGGATGGTGTTGGCAAGTCATTGTTGATCCAGAAGCTGATGGCACAGTTCGATTATGCATCGGTTGTGGCCCGGGTGTTCCAGACGCAACTTGACGATACCAGCTTGTTGCGTGCAATTCTTGTTGAGTTCGGACAGAAGGCTTTTGGTTTGGATAAGGTGGAATTGCTTGATCAGTTAAACAGTTTCCTGATCGATTCATACGTGAACTCGGTACAGCCAGTCATCATTATCGATGATGTGCAACATCTCGATGTCCGGGCACTTGTAGAATTGCGGCTATTACTTGGCCTGGAAACGGACAAGGTAGTCATTCCACAAATCGTACTGGTTGGGACCCGGGCCATCGAAGACAAGCTGCAGCTACCAGAGCTTTCATCCCTGAATAGCTACATCCATCTGCGCAAGCATCTGGTGCCGCTTGGCCTGGAAGAGACTTCAGATTACATTCGATTTCGTCTTGCTGTAGCCGGTGGTGCAGAGAGAGAGGTCTTTCTGGCTGATGCGATAGAGAGTATTTATGCTCATACAAAAGGAATTCCAAGAAAGATCAATATATTGTGTGATACAGCAATGATGTGCGCATTTGCGGATGAGTGCAGGGAGATAAATGCCGGCCTGATTGATACAGCATTGCTGGAGCTGGGTTGGGAAACGAAAGACCCTGAAAATAGCGATTCATACAACAGCACGGCATCATTGCTTTCCCGTTAACGGCCGGCAGTTCTGATTCAGCATGATTCTGTACAGGTTGCCGTTACTGGTGAGACAGGCCGGATGATTGGCGTGCTGAAACCGGAAAATGCATTGACCGTTGATGTCGAGGATTACTACCAGGTAGAGGCCTTTTCGGGAACGGTAGATCGTGCAAACTGGGGGGGGTTTGAATCCCGTGTCGAGCGTAATACCGGGAACATTCTCGACCTGTTCGATCAATATGAGGTTAAAGCGACATTTTTTGTACTTGGTTGTGTCGCGAAGAAAAGCCCATCGATTGTTCGCGAAATTGCAGCCAGGGGTCATGAAATTGCTTCCCATGGTATGAGTCACAAGCTGATTTATACCCAGGCCCCCGATGTTTTTCAGCAAGAAACCCGTGAAAGCAAACAATTGCTGGAAGACCAGTGTCAGCAGCCGGTTATCGGCTACCGTGCCGCCACCTATTCAATTACCGGGAAATCCTTGTGGGCGCTGGATATATTGCATGAAGAAGGTTTTAAATACGACTCCAGCATATTTCCCATGCAACATGACCTCTACGGGATCCCGGACGCAGAAGGCCTTCCGCATGAATTAAAGACGCCGAATGGTAACTCACTGGTGGAGTTCCCGATTTCCCTGGCATCCTTTGGAAGGATAAAGATTCCCGTGGCGGGGGGCGGTTATTTCCGCCTGTTTCCGTATGCAATAACCCGCTGGGGGCTGGAAAGAATTAACAAAGAGTCGCGTCCTTTTGTGTTTTACCTGCACCCGTGGGAAATCGATCCTGCCCAGCCGAGAATAGAGGGTGCCCCGCTAAAATCACGCTTCAGGCACTACCTGAATT
>DAOVVG010000055.1 GCA_030632175.1 Gammaproteobacteria bacterium | reverse complement strand
GACTGCTTCCCGCCAGCGCTCGCGCTCTACATAAACCTTGACGGTCCCTAGATCGGACGTGTGACGGATCGCTCCCACCGCCTCAGCGACGGAGTCGGCGAAGTCCTCTATCGACTCAAAGCTCTTCGTCACGGTGCGTCCACTTGTCTTGAAGGTTCTGATTCTGAATCTTCTTCTGCAGCAGAATGATGGCCTCCATCAGCGCTTCCGGTCGCGGTGGGCAACCAGGGACATACACGTCAATGGGGATAATCTGATCCACTCCCTTGGTGACCGAATACGAGTCCCAGTAGGGGCCACCGCTGTTGGCGCACGATCCCATCGATATCACGTACTTGGGGTCGGGCATCTGGTCGTAGATCCGTTTGACGGCCGGGGCCATCTTGTCGGTCAGAGTTCCGGCCACGACCATCAGGTCGGACTGACGAGGAGAAGCAGGCATGGGGATGATCCCGAAACGCATCATGTCGTAGCGAGGCCCGGCGGCAGCCAGCATCTCGACCAAGGTATCCGGCGGCGGGCGATGCACGTAGCGCAATGCCGCCTGCAGAGAAGCCATCTTGAATGAGCGCACCAGTTCAGGTGGCAGCCAGTCAACCAGCCTGCCGACAGCGCTCGCGTGACTGTTATCAAGAAACGTCAGCGCCTGCCCGGTGAGCGAGCGCAGGGTCAGTTGATGTACACCTTCGGTAGCAGGGTAAACAGGCGTCAGGTGTTCTTCCACGACGAGCTCATCGGCTGCCGTCAACAGGCGATACTCGGGATGTATCATCTCCGCGGATCCGGCAGCACCGCGCACCTCCCCGTAACAGCGAATGGGCTTGCCCCGCTCAAAACCTGACTGCTGCGCCTTGCTGAAATGAAAAAAACGCAGCGTCAGTGCGCCGGTGCCGTCGCTGATACGGACCAGCAATGAACGCCGCCGGCCAAAGCGCACCTCTGCCAGTTCCACCTCTCCGACCACCACCGCAAACTGACCGGGCTGCAAGGCACCCATCGGCACCACGCGGGTACGATCCTCGTAACGGGATGGCAGGTGGAACAGCACATCCTGAATAGTGCGGATGCGCAACCGCTCGAGTCGTTCCGCCACCCGCGCACCAACACCCTTGAGCACTGTCACAGGAAGTTTATCGAGATTGTCTACGGCTTCAGGCAAGCTTTATTTGATGTGCAACCGGAACATCCGGTCTCTCGGCATATACAGGTGAAACAGGCACTGCAGCAACAATGAACCCTAACCACCCAGCTCCATCACGGCATCCATTTCTACCTGCGAACCCCTGGGTAATGCGGCAACACCCACCGCGGCCCGGGCAGGGTACGGCGGCTGAAAATACTCGGCCATCACCTCGTTGACGATTGCGAAGTGACCGAGATCCTGCAGAAATACATTCAGCTTCGCCACATCCGCGAGGCTGCCGCCCGCAGCCTCTGCCACTGCAGACAGATTATCAAATACGCGTCGGATCTGGGCCTGCATATCACCCTCGACCAGCTCCATGGTTTCCGGTATCAACGGAATTTGCCCGGACAGGTAAACAGTATTTCCGCAACGCACGGCCTGCGAGTAGGTACCTATAGCCTGCGGTGCACGATCTGTCTGGATAATTTCACGGCTCATGATGTTTCCCCATCCAATAATATTATGTCTGAAAAATGATCTTGAAGACGGTAAGGCTCAGCCCTTGGTGCGGGTTATCTTGATCACGGAAGGCAGACTACGCACGCGGCGCATGACCCTGGCGAGATGCTGGCGATTATGTACCGTCAACCGGAATAACAGGTTATTCGTCAGCCCATCGCGCTCTTCAATGCCGACATTCTCAATGTTGGAGTCCGTGTCTCCGATGACCGTTGCGACCCGCGCCAGCACACCCCGCTGGTCATCAACAATAACGCTGATCTCAACAGGAAACTCCTCATCAAGACCTGGCTCCCATTGCACATCGATGCAGTTCTCGGAGGGATATTTATCATCCGCAATATTTCTGCAGGTCTGGGTATGAATCATCATGCCGCGACCGCCCGTAATCACCCCGACTACCGGGTCACCCGGAATGGGACGACAGCATTTGGAGAACCGGGTCACCATACCCTCGGTGCCCTTGATCACCAGTGGCTGCATGGCTGTTTTGCTATTCGCCGCACCACCTTCACCGTAGCCGGCCGGCGCCAGCGCCTGCGCCACCAGCACCGAGGGCCGCCGACCGAGACCGATATCGACCAGTAAATCCTCCTCGTTTTTCAGGTGATAATCTTTCAGCAAGGCCTGCAGGCGCTTGTCCGGAATCTTGTCGGCAGAGGTTTCAAACACGCCCAGTGCACGCTCCAGCATGCGGCGACCCAGCTCGACGGCCTCTTCACGTTTCAGGTTCTTCTGGTAATGGCGAATATTGGAACGCGCCTTGGCGGACACCACAAAACTCAGCCAGGCCGGACTCGGATGCGCACCGGCCGCAGTGACAATCTCCACTGTCTGGCCGTTACGCAGCACGGTGCGCAGCGGCACCAGCTGCCGGTCAACCTTGGCAGCAATACAGGTATTACCCACATCAGTATGCACAGCATAGGCAAAGTCGATCACGGTCGCACCGTGCGGCAATTTCATGATCTCACCAGCCGGTGTAAACACATAAACAGCATCGGGAAACAGATCAAGCTTGACGTTTTCAAGAAACTCCAGTGAATCGCCGGCATGCGTCTGCATTTCCAGCAGTTCACGCAACCACTCGCGTGCACCGACATTCATCTGGTCAATCTTTTCTTCACTGCTCTTGTACACCCAGTGCGCCGCCACGCCCGACTCGGCAATCTTGTCCATATCCTCGGTGCGAATCTGCACCTCGATCGGCACCCCGTAGGGGCCGAACAGAATGCTGTGCAGCGACTGGTAACCGTTCGCCTTGGGAATGGCGATATAGTCCTTGAATTTACCCGGTACCGGTTTGAATAAATTGTGCATGACGCCCAGCGCCCGGTAACAGGTATCTATCTCGTCCACCACGATGCGAAACGCATAAACATCATAGGTTTCTTCAAACGACAGGGTTTTGTCACGAATCTTGCGATACAGGCTGTACAGGTGTTTCTCACGGCTGAGTATGCGCCCCTGCAGTCCCTCCTGCTGTATCCGTCGCTTGATCGCCGCCTCGATCTTGTTCAGCACCTCCTTGCGATGCCCGCGCGCCTCAAGCACTGCCTTCTCCAGCACCTTGTAACGCAACGGATAGAGTGCGGCAAAACCCAGGTCCTCCAGTTCCACGCGCAGCGCATTGATACCCAGCCGATTGGCAATCGGCGCATAAATATCCAGTGTCTCGCGGGCAATACGCCGGCGTTTATCCGGGCGCATCACACCAAGGGTACGCATGTTATGCAGGCGGTCGGCGAGTTTCACCAGGATAACGCGGATGTCGCGCACCATCGCCAGAATCATCTTGCGGAAGTTCTCGGCCTGGGCCTCCGCATGGCTCTCGAATTTTATTTGTGTGAGCTTGCTGACCCCGTCCACCAGCTCCGCGACTTCGACACCGAACTCAGTGGCAATCTGCTCCTTGGCCGTTGGCGTGTCTTCAATCACGTCATGCAGGATGGCAGCAATGATGGTTTTGTGATCGAGCCGTAATTCGGCAAGAATGCGCGCGGCAGCGATAGGGTGGTAGATATAAGGCTCGCCGGACAGCCGGTGCTGACCTTCGTGCGCCTCCGCACCAAACAAATAGGCGCGATAAACATCCTGCACCTGTTCCTCGTCCAGGTAGGACTCCAGCATCTTGCACAAATCACTGATCAGGAAACGCGAGTCGTTTTCTGCAGCAGTATCCGGTCTGGTAGCCATAGACGTCTTGTTAGCGTGTTTTGCAGTGCTCGTTTCGGAAGCTGAAACTATAACGCATTAGCGGTTCCGGCAATATTCAGCGATAACGGAATATCAGTCGCAACCAAACAACAGGGAAACAGATCCGTGCCGGATCAAAAAAAGCGGCTGGTATCCTGCAAGTGATACAGGGAAATGAGAAATCCGGGGCAAGGTGCCCCACCCGCCACAATCGGGGAATGATTCAGGATCAGCTTTCAGCTTTTGGGGGTTCGTCAGCTTCAGCCGCAGGCGCTGCTTCGGCAACCGGCGCATCGCCCCCGGACTCGGCCTTCACTTCAGCCTCGTCTTCACCTTCCGTTTCCTCGTCTTCAAATACCGGGTGGATCGGCTCATCCAGAATCGATGGTCCAATCAGCCCTTCGGCAATCTCCCGCAAGGCAACAATCGTCGGCTTGTCATTCTCCCACTCCACCAGCGGCTGTACACCATTGGCCAGCTGCCGGGCACGCTTGGTTGCTACCAGCACCAACTGAAAGCGGTTATCAACCTTGTCGAGACAATCTTCTACTGTGACGCGTGCCATGTAACTCTCCGAAAAACCTGAACATAATATGAAGGGCGTGCGAGTTTACCCGAATCACCCGGCAGACGCCAGCAGGTCAGCCAACAGCGCCGCATGGCAATGGCGCTGCGGTGCCAGGCGCAGTTGACCGCTCCGCACAATCAGCGCCAGTTCATCCAGCGCCTCCTGAAAAACATCGTTGATCACAAGGTAGTCATACTCGTCATAATGCGACATTTCGCTGACTGCATCACGCATACGGCGGGCAATCACCTCGTCATCATCCTGGCCACGGTCCTCCAACCGCTGCTGCAGGGCCTCCTGGGAAGGCGGCATAATAAAGATACTCACAGCCCCCGGCATCAGCTCGCGAACCAGGCGGGCTCCCTGCCAATCGATCTCCAGGATCACGTCAACACCGGTTGCCAGCTGCTCTGCCACCACCTGCCGCGAGGTGCCATAGCGGTTATCAAACACCTGCGCGTGTTCCAGAAACTCGCCCCGGCTGACCATGCCCTCGAATGCCACGCCATCGACAAAATGGTAATCCGTGCCATCGACTTCCCCGGGACGCGGGTAACGCGTGGTGTGCGACACCGACAGGACGAGCTCCCCGCCCATGGTCTCCAGCAGGGCACGCAACAAACTGGACTTGCCGGCACCGGAAGGTGCCGAGATGATATACAGCGTGCCACCGCCCGCCGGGTTTGTATTTTTCATGATGATTTCCCTACACCATTAACCGACGACTTATTCTATGTTCTGAACCTGTTCGCGCATCTGCTCAATCAACACCTTGAGCTCGACAGATATATTGCTTGTTTCAGTCACCACCGACTTGGAACCGAGCGTATTGGCCTCACGGTTCAGTTCCTGCATCAAAAAATCCAGACGTCGCCCTACCGGCTCTTTGCGATCCAGCACCCGGCGCACTTCACCAATATGACTTTCAAGGCGATCCATTTCCTCATCAACATCGATCTTTTGCAACTGCATCACCAGCTCCTGTTCAAACCGCCCCGGATCGACATCGACATCAAGGTCAGCCAGACGGGCTTGCAGCTTCTCCCGCAGACCGGCACGTATTTCCGGCAGACAGGTACGCGCCCGTACCACCAGCGCACTCATGTCATCGCAACGCTGCTGCAACAATGTCCTGATCTGTTCGCCTTCACGCTCCCGGGACAACAGCAATTCATCCAGCGCCTTGTCCAGCAAGGCCAGCGCGTGCTGCTGCAGCGGCCCGGTATCCACCGTCTCCTCACGCACCACCCCCGGCCAGCCCAACAATTCCAGCGGATTCAACGGCACCGCTTCCGGCAAACGCCGGTTGACTGCCTCGCAGGCAGCCAGCACCCGCGTGAGATTGTCTTCATGAATATCGACAGGTGCTGCACCCGCAGTGGCTGGCCGGAAGCGACAGGAACATTCTACCTTGCCGCGACCCAGGCGCGCGTTTACCCGCTCCCTGACGGCTGGCTCCATGGCACGGAGTTCTTCCGGCAGGCGCAAACCCAGTTCGAGATAGCGGTGATTAAGAGAGCGAATCTCCCATGCCAGACTGCCAAAATCGGTATCGGCCTCCTGCCTCGCGAAAGCCGTCATGCTGCGTATCATGTATTTTTTACCCGCGTCCTGTCAGGGGTTGCCATGTTAAGCCTTGTCGACAGGCTTTAACAGCAGTGCTCTATCCACGTGAACAGAGCACCAGCGACAGACACAAAAAAACCACTGCTACCCGTCGGTAACAGTGGCTTGAGTCCTAAATAAACGGGGTTTCGGTCTACAGCTCGCCCAGCGGCCTGGCAAAGGTATACATGAAAGGCTCTGCAACCAGCGTCTTGCCGGCTTCACCCACATTGCGGCCCAGCAGACTGAAAGGCAGGGTAACAATGAACGTTGCGGTACCGAGAATCGTTCCGACCAGCATAAATGGACGCACCATAAAAGCATCTGCCAGCATGGTACCACCCGTGGGCTCCTCGGCGACTACTTCATAAGCCGCGACATTCGCACTGAACATGATATTTGAAAGAGCGAGCGTGAAAGCCAGAAAATAGCTGAGCAGTTTCCTGTTTGACTGTTGCATGATATGAATCTCCTTGTGCACGATCCGGAACAGCGGGATCAGATATCGGTACTCGAATACTCTATTATTCGTCCGGTGACCGCCCTGCCTTTAGCAGGTTCGAGGTCCAACCACCGGGAGTGCGACGCGGTTCAAACTTCAAGCCACTGCACACCAGGTGCTTCCAACATAGTACAAATCCAACAATCTATCAAGTATCAGTGACTTAGAAATCATTGCCACGCATTCAGCCGGCGTTTTCATCCAACGGCGGCTCGCTCGCTACCACCGGTTCTACCTTCGGACCCAGCATGATGGCCACCCAGCGCGTGTCGTCATGACTGTCCAGCGCAATCTTGGCCACAATGGTCAGTGGCACCGACAGCAGCATCCCAACCGGACCCAGCACCCAGCCCCAGAAAACCAGCGAAAGAAATACCACCAGCGTCGACAATCCCAGCCCCTTGCCCATGTAACGCGGTTCTATAAACGTACCAATCATAATATTGATGGCCAGGTAACCACCCGCCACCACCAGTGCGGCACTGACCCCCAGCTGCACCAGCGCCTGTATGACAGCCGGTATGGCTGCAATAATGGATCCGATATTGGGTACAAAATTCAGCAGGAAGGCCAGCAAACCCCATAACAACGGGTATTCCAGGCCAATAAAAAGCGTCAGAATAACCACCAGGAAAGCTGTCGCCAGACTGGTAAGTGTCTTGATACCCATGTAACGATTGATATTGCTGATTGCCTGACTGAATTCGGCCAGTGACTGCTCGGCGTTGCTGCGCATCAGACGCCACTTGTCAGGGAAACCCGCCGCCTCCAGCATAATAAACACCACCGTTACCAGAATAAGGAAACTATTCGTCAGCATATTACCCATGCCACCCAGAATATTGGTCGCCATCTTCACTGCCTTGGCAGGATCCATATAGGCAGACACCAGCTCACTTGAAATGTGTACCCCGGTTTTATCCAGCCAGCCAAGCAGCCCGGCGGTTACCGTATGCAGTCGTTCCTGGAAAGCTGGAAAATCGCCGGAAAATTCCTCCACCGAACTACCAATCAGGGTGCCGATCAGGAGTATCCCGAGCACCAGCAGACCAAGCACCACCAGCAGCGCCACGCCAGCGGGCAGGCCCTTGTCCTGCAGCCAGTTAAAGGGTGAGGCAAGCAGAACCGCCACAAACAGGGCCAGCAGAAACGGCACCAGTAGCGATGACGCCGCCTTCATACCGGCGACGATAATGACAAAGGCAGCCACCGAAACCAGCAGGTTGCTTACAATGACTTTAGGCTCGCTGCTCATAAAGCTTCCCTGGCAGAAAGAATGTACCCGGATAATGAAATCACGCGGTACCGTGACCGCAGCACCGTTATAGCAGGCCAACCCTGCAATTCATACCGTTTTCACGACGGTGCCTGTTTCAGGCGACGGGTTTCAGACGACGCCTATCGCGCTATACTCCGCGCCTCATTTATAACCCAGGAACAGACTATGCGCCCCAGCAACCGCGCCCCGGACGAAATGCGCAAGATCCGCATCACGCGTAACTACACCATGCACGCAGAAGGCTCGGTGATGGTGGAATTCGGAAACACCCGTGTTTTGTGTAATGCCACCATTGAAGAGCGAGTACCGGGATTTCTCCGCGGCAAGGGACAGGGCTGGGTGACTGCCGAGTACGGCATGTTACCGCGCTCCACCAACAGCCGCATGGGTCGCGAGGCGGCACGCGGCAAACAGGGCGGACGCACCATGGAAATCCAGCGTCTGATTGGCCGCTCCCTGCGTGCGGTTGTTGACATGAAGGCACTCGGGGAACGCTCCGTCACCATCGACTGTGATGTAATACAGGCCGATGGCGGCACCCGCACGGCCAGCATTACCGGCGGCTTTGTCGCACTGGCCGATGCCGTGCAGACCTTGCTGGACAGCAAGGCCATTGATAAAAATCCGCTCACCGGCCAGGTGGCCTCGGTCTCCGTCGGTATCTTTAAAGGCACACCTGTGCTGGATCTGGATTACCCGGAAGACTGCAACGCCGAGACCGACATGAACGTGGTCATGAGTGATGCCGGTGACTTTATCGAGGTACAGGGTACCGCCGAGGGTCACCCGTTCAACCAGGACGAGTTAAACAGCATGCTGGCGCTGGCAAAGAAAGGTATCAGCGAACTGGTTATCAGCCAGCAAACCGCACTTGAACAAAAGTAATGTAGGAGCGGACCGTGTCCGCGATTGTTTTTTATACACCGCAATCGCGGACACGGTCCGCTCCTACAATTAACACATCAGGTAAACTATGAAAGACATCGTTCTGGCGAGCAGCAACCCGGGCAAGGTACGCGAGATCAACCAGGTACTCGCGGAACTCGGCATGCAGGTGCGGCCTCAAGGTGAATTCGACGTCATTGACGCCGAGGAAACCGGCCTGACCTTTGTCGAAAATGCCATCCTGAAAGCACGTAATGCCGCGCAACATACCGGCCTGCCGGCCATTGCCGATGATTCCGGTCTTGAGGTCGATGCCCTGGCAGGCGCACCGGGAATATACTCGGCGCGCTTTGCCGGTGAAGACGCCAGTGACCAGGCAAACCTTGAAAAGTTGCTGGACGCACTGAAGGATATCCCCGAAGCAAACCGCTCGGCACGTTTCCAGTGCCTGATGGTCTATATGCGACATGCCAATGACCCGACACCGCTAATCTGCCAGGGCACCTGGGAGGGCCGCATCCTGACAGCAGCGCGCGGCCGTAACGGCTTCGGTTATGACCCGGTTTTTTATGTGCCGACACATGATAGTTCCTCGGCCGAACTGCCCGCGGAAACCAAGAATTTACTCAGCCATCGCGGACAGGCGCTGCGCAAACTGGTTGCTGCACTGGGACACGCCGGTTAAAGCGGCAACTTCACCCGGCGTGCTTGACCGCCCGCGAATTACCCCATGTTTAACTTCACCGCCACACCGCCACTCTCTCTGTACATCCACATCCCGTGGTGTGTGCGCAAATGCCCCTATTGCGACTTCAATTCACACGAGGCGCGCAATGATATACCCGAAGATGCCTATATAGAGGCACTGATCGCCGACCTTGAGCAGGACCTGCCCGCGGTGTGGGGACGCACCATCGAAACGGTTTTTTTTGGTGGCGGCACACCCAGCCTGTTTTCACCCAGGGGGATCGATCGACTGCTTGCTGATGTCCGTGCACGCGTGCCCCTTAAACCGGACGCTGAAATCACGCTGGAAGCCAACCCCGGCACCGTTGACCATGCGCGCTTCAAGGGATTCAGGGATGCCGGCATTAACCGCCTGTCCATCGGCATACAGAGTTTTCAGCCCGGCCTGCTGAAAGAAATCGGGCGAATTCACACCGACAGTGATGCAATAGCCGCAGTCGAGGCCGCTCACCAGGCCGGTTTTGACAACGTCAACCTGGACCTGATGTTCGGCCTGCCCGGGCAGACGCAAGCGCAGGCCCTGGTGGACCTGCGTACGGCAAAGGAACTGGAGCCCTCGCACATCTCCTGGTATGAGCTGACCATTGAACCAAACACCTGGTTCCACCGTCATCCGCCGCAACGGCCGGATGACGACACACTCTGGGAGATGCAACATGCGGGACGTACACTGCTGGAATCCGCCGGTTTTGAGCGCTACGAGGTTTCCGCCTACGCACGCCACGGCCAACGGTGCCGGCATAACATGAACTACTGGCAATTCGGTGACTATCTCGGCATTGGCGCAGGCGCACACGCCAAGATCAGCGATGCCGCAACACAAGGCATCACCCGCATTGCCAAGCAACGGCATCCACGCAGTTATCTGGATAGCGCGCACACCGTAGCGCGCATCAGCAGCACCACCCGTCTTGCACCGGAGGACGTGTTACTGGAATTTGCCATGAACGCCCTGCGGCTTGACCAGGGCTTTTCACCGGCTACATTTAAAGCAACAACCGGCCTGCCCTATACTGCCATTGAGTCCATTGTTAACAAGGGTGTTGCTGACGGGTTACTGGACACCGGCAATCACGTCATCAGGGCAACGCAAAAAGGCCAACGCTACCTGAACGAACTGTTACAACACTGGATGCCTGACACAACAGATCATGCTTGAGACTGTCGACTGCCCCTACTGCGGCGAACCCTTTGAAACCTCGGTAGACAGCTCCGCCGGCAGCCAGCAATACATTGAGGATTGCCCGGTCTGCTGCCGACCCATTGAGTTTCACCTGGTCATCGGGAATGACGATGAAATTCAGTCGCTGACCACGCGACGCGACGATGACTGATTACACCCCGGTGGACTGCGGACTGCACAGCGAATATGAGCTGGCTCATCATCAATCAAACCCGAGATAGCAACGATATTCAAGCGATACTCAGCAAATCGCAGCTTTTAAAGACCAATCCACGCAAAAGCGTTCAAATTACCCACCTGATTTAGCAAAGGTTACTGCCCCGCCCAAATCTGGCGACGCGTGCACAGGGTTATACACAGGCAGGAGATGCCATGGACGCCGTTATAGATGCGCCCGAGAGCCTCCCACTCAGCAAATCATTCGCCATAGCCCATTGAATAATATGATATTAATTG
>DAOVVG010000061.1 GCA_030632175.1 Gammaproteobacteria bacterium | reverse complement strand
CGCACCTGCTCATCCAGCCGGTTGTAATAACCGTCGGTATGCCAGTTCAACGGACGGTTGGTATAGGGGATATAGTGCGTACCGGCGCTTGCCTCAATCACCCGCAGGGACGTAATACTGTCCTCGTCAGCACGCAGGTTCATATCCAGCGTTTCCAGGCCGAACTGCCGCCCGAACGCGCGCATTGTCTGCTTGTCCATTTCCCTGTCACCGACCACCTCGTAGATGGCGAGGTTGGCCCTGCAGCAGCATTCCATAATGGCTGCATATTCCACTGCAGTCAGCACAGCGGCGTCCTTGACCGGCACAACCTGGTCAGTCGCTACCGCGTTATAATTGGCAAGCTTTGCTGCACGCCACTGCTGGTAGCCGGCTACGTTGGCCAGATCAAAGGGTTGCAAGGTGGTGTTGGATGTCGACATAAACGGGGATGCAATACTACGAAGTCAGAATATTTTAATACACTGCTTTTTGGCAAAAACTTGCACACACCTGCCAGTTAATAATGCATGTCATTCTCATTAAAAACCGGCTTTTTCAGGCACCCAGCTTACCGCAAAACCATGAAACACCATTTAAGTGCGCGTTAATATAAGAAAAAATTCTGGTCTCATTAGTAATACACTCTGTGACTACTAACTACTGGAATTTAAATAATATTTTTGCCAATACCCATTTCGGGATACGGGCCAATAACCGCGCCACCCCATGGGTAGGATATGTTCCTATAGATACCAACCCTAGAATGCGCGTAATCAAGAGTTAGTCTGTCTGCAAGCACGATTAACCCACTGATTTTCACGCTGTCTGTTGCATGCAGGACGGACAGCATAAGTAATTAATCAGACAAGAACTTGTGGTGTAAACGAATACAAAATCTCAGGAGATCACCATGGCTAAGAACACCTACCCAACACCGATGCTTGATAATCTGGAAACCGGTCCATGGCCGAGTTTCATTACCGGCATCAAGCGACTGCGTGATGAGCACCCGGATGAACGCATCAACAGCGTAACCAATGGTCTGCTTGGTCAGCTGGAACATTCCTATGAAACCCGCAAGGGCTACTGGAAAGGCGGCACCGTCAGTGTCTATGGTTATGGTGGCGGTATTATCCCGCGTTTCTCTGAAGTCGGTGATGCCTTCCCGGAATCAAGAGAATTCCACACCCTGCGTGTGCAGCCGCCTGCCGGCAACTTCTACACCACGGACATGCTGCGTCAGCTGGGTGACAGCTGGGAGAAGCACGGCTCCGGCCTGGTGACCTTCCACGGTCAGACCGGCAACATCATGTTCATCGGTACCACCACCGAAAACACCCAGCACTTCTTTGACGAAATCAATGAATACGGCTGGGACCTCGGTGGTGCTGGCCCGTGCGTACGTACCGCCATGTCCTGTGTTGGTGGCGCCCGCTGTGAAATGTCCAACTGCAATGAACACGGCATTCACCGCTGGATGGTGAACAACTTTACCGACGACGTACATCGCCCGGCCCTGCCTTACAAGTTCAAGTTCAAGGTCTCCGGTTGCCCGAATGATTGCCAGAATGCCATCGAGCGTGCCGACTTCGCCATCATCGGTACCTGGCGTGACGACATGAAAGTAAACCAGGAAGAAATCAAGAACTACATCGAAAAGAAAGGCCGTCAGTACATCATCGACAACGTCATCACACGTTGCCCGACACAGGCCATCGCCCTGGACGATAATGACAACTTCATCGTCGACAACCACAACTGCGTACGTTGCATGCACTGTCTGAACGTTATGCCAAAGGCACTGCATCCCGGCGACGACAAGGGTGTCACCATCCTGATTGGCGGCAAGCGCACCCTGAAGATCGGCGATCTCATGGGTACCGTGGTCGTTCCATTCAAGAAGCTGGAAACCGAAGAAGATTACGAAAGCCTGCAGGAAATGGCCGAAGATATCATCGACTTCTGGGCCGAGAACGGTCTGGAGCACGAACGTACCGGTGAAATGATCGAGCGTATTGGTCTCGTGAACTTCCTCGAAGGCATCGGTATTGATGTTGATCCGAACATGGTCGGCAGCCCGCGTCAGTGCTCCTACATTCGTATGGATGGCTGGGACGAGGAAGCCGAGAAATGGTTCGAGAGAAAGCGCGAAGAAAAGATGGCTGCTTCTGCGTAATAAACCAGACGTTGAATCAAAACAGTCCCGGTGCCCTGCACCGGGGCTTGTTC
This sequence comes from Gammaproteobacteria bacterium, assembly GCA_030632175.1. Lineage (GTDB taxonomy): Bacteria > Pseudomonadota > Gammaproteobacteria > UBA9214 > UBA9214 > UBA9214. The sequence continues at coordinate 8,280 of DAOVVG010000061.1, read as the reverse complement.
AATAAAATACAGAAATTCAGGAGAATCTCATGGCACAAGATATGCGTTCGCCAATTGAATCAGGCTGCCCGGATGCGTTCCAGTATATGCATCCCGTCATGCGCAAGAACTTCGGACAATGGGCCTATCACGAAGACCCGCAACCCGGCGTCCTGTTGCACGTATCCAACAATGGCGACAAGATCTGGACTGTCCGTGCAGGTACCCAGCGCATTCTCGACGTATTCACCCTGCGCAAGCTTTGCGACATTGGTGACGAGTACGGCGAAGGCTACATTCACTTCACTATCCGCAGCAACATCGAGTACCAGGTCGCTGATGAAGCCAAGGTACAACCGCTGATCAAGGCGATTACCGATGCCGGTTTTATCGTCGGCGGCACACGTAACTCGGTTGCCATGCTGTCACACACCCAGGGCTGGTTGCATTGCGACATCCCGGGTACTGACGCCTCCGGTGTTGTGAAGTCAATGATGGACGAACTGATCGACGAGTTTAAAGAGTGGAACATGCCGAACCGCGTGCATATGACCACTTCCTGCTGCCAAATCAACTGTGGTGGCCAGGGCGATATCGCCATTAACGTTCAGCATACCAAACCGCCGAAAATCAATCACGATCTTGTATCCAACGTCTGTGAGCGTCCTTCTGTTGTTGCACGCTGCCCGGTCGCAGCAATTCGCCCGGCACTGGTGAACGGCAAGCCTTCACTGGAAGTCGACGAGAAGAAATGTATCTGCTGCGGTGCCTGCTTCCCGCCCTGCCCGCCCATGCAGATCAATGATGCCGAGCATTCCAAGCTGGCTGTCTGGGTCGGTGGTAACCACTCCAACGCCCGCGGCAAGCCGACCTTCCAGAAGCTGGTTGCTTCCGGTATTCCGAACAACCCGCCGCGCTGGCCTGAAGCGACTGCCGTAGTGAAAAAGATCCTCAAGACCTACAAGGACGACGCCAGGGACTGGGAGCGCATGAACGACTGGATCGAACGTATCGGTTGGCCGCGTTTCTTCGAAAAGACCGGTCTGCCGTTCACCAAGTATCACATCGATAACTGGCGCGGTGCTCGTGCCAGCCTGAATGCTTCAACGCATATCCGTTTCTAAGGGATCATTCTATGAAGCTTACCATTCAGGTTAACGAAGGCCCCTACCAGCACCAGTCTGCTGACTCGGCCTATTTCTTCGCCAAGGCTGCACTGGAAAAAGGGCACGAGATCTATCGTATCTTTTTCTACCACGATGGCGTCAACAACGGCACACGACTGACCACTCCGCCCCAGGACGACCGCAATGTCGTTGCTCGCTGGAGTGAACTGGCACAGGAACATGATATTGACATGGTGCTGTGTGTGGCCGCCGCGCAGCGTCGCGGTATTGTTGATGACGGAGAGGCCGAGCGTAACGGTAAGGACGCAACCAATATGGCACCCGGCTTCCGGATCTCCGGACTCGGACAGCTCATTGAAGGCGGCGTTCAGAGCGATCGTCTGGTTGTATTCGGCGACTGATCGGGAGACTAGAGATGGCAGAAGAAACAAAGAAATTCATGTACATCAATCGTAAGGCGCCTTACGGAACCATCTATGCATGGGAGGCCTTGGAGGTCGTACTGATTGGTGCTGCTTTCGAGCAGGATGTCAGCGTGACATTCATGGACGACGGTGTATACCAGTTAGTAAAGGGTCAGGACACCAGCGGCATCGGCATGAAGAACTTTTCGCCGACCTATGCGGCACTCGGTGATTTCGAAATCACCAAGATTTATGTCGAAAAGGAATCGCTGGAAGAACGTGGACTGACGCTTGATGATCTGCAGCACCTGGTATGGGAAGACGAGGATGAAGACTGGGCCGAGAAAGATTCCATTCGCCTGGTCAACCGCGCCGAACTCGGTGATGTCCTGGCAGATCAGGATGTCCTGTTTAACTTTTAATCGGGAAGCTCAAACACATGTCTATGTTACATCTGGTAAACAAATCGCCTTATGAGAACGGCAATCTCAACACGGCGTCTTCAATCATGAAAAGCGGTGATGTGCTGCTGCTGATCGAGGATGGTGTGTACGGTGCTGTCAAAAGCGGTAAGGCGTCAGCAATGCTTGAAGGCTGTGCAGTATCCGTTATGGGTCCTGATCTTGCTGCTCGGGGTATTACTGAAGACAAACTGGCTGACGGTGTTAATGTCGTCGATTATGCCGGCTTTGTTGAACTGGTCGAGAAAAACGACAAGGTACAGTCCTGGCTGTAACTTTAACCACTTTTGTTCTTTTAGATAGGAGATTCACTCATGAGCAGTATTGAAGCAAACGGCAAGACTTACGAGACAGACGAAGAAGGTTATCTGGCTGATCTGAACACCTGGGACAAAGATGTTGCAGCTGTCATGGCGGGCATCGATGACTGCGAGCTGACCGACAGCCACTGGGAAGTCATTAACTTCCTGCGTGAGTACTACGAAGAATACCAGATCGCTCCTGCGGTTCGTGTTCTGACCAAGGCCATCGGCAAAAAACTGGGCAAGGACAAGGGTAACAGCAAGTACCTGTACGAGCTGTTCCCGTACGGCCCTGCCAAGCAGGCTTGTAAGTACGCCGGTCTGCCGAAGCCTACTGGCTGCGTCTAAAACCCTGTCAACTTGCGCAAGCAGAAGTCTCACTTTCTGCTTGCGCTGACAGTTTGATCACACTTTAACCGTAGGAGTTCAGAAACATGCCGTTTCTGACTATTGTTTATGCGGTGCTGTTCTACGTAGCCACGGCCTTGCTGGTCGTCGGTCTGGCGTCGAAAATACGCCAGTACGCGAAGACACCTGCACCCCTTAAAATACCAACCACACCCGCCCCGGTGACACGTACCGGCGTGGTGATGCGTATGTTCCGTGAACTGGTATTTTTTGAAAGCCTGTTCAAATCCAACAAGTGGATATGGATATTCGGCTGGATGTTTCACTACGGTATGTTTCTGGTACTGGCGCGTCACCTGCGTTATTTCACCGATCCGGTGTGGACCTGGGTTGACCTGATTCAGCCATTTGGCATGTATGCAGCCTTTGCCATGTCAGCCGGCCTGCTGGGTCTGTGGGCACGTCGCTTTCTGGTCGACCGTGTACGTTATATCACCTCTCTCTCCGATCACCTGATGCTGGCGCTGTTGTTTGCCATCGCAGGTACCGGCCTGATGATGGATTACGTCACCCATACCGATATCGTTGCGGTCAAGGAATTTTTTCGCGGCCTGATGGTTTTCAACTGGCAGCCCATTCCTGAAGATCCGGTTCTTTTGATTCATCTCGGACTGGTCGCCACGCTGATGATTATTTTCCCGATCAGCAAATTACTGCACGCACCCGGCATATTTTTCAGTCCTACCCGTAACCAGGTGGACAACCCGCGTGAGAAACGTCATCTGTCCGCATGGGCATCCGAGCTGGAAAAGTAACAGGAGCTAGAGCGTGGCTGATTTCGAAACACCGGAACTGAAAGAATATCCTGTCATTCCTCACATAGAGGTAGGCACAATGGCGCACAGCAAGCCATTTGTTGCCAAGGAACAGTTTCAGGAGCCGCTGGGGTTTCCCGGTGAGCTGGTCGACAACTGGCAACAGGTTGCCTACGACAAGATGGAAGAACTGACCGGCAAGTACCGCTCGCTGGCCGTGTTCCTTGATTCCTGCGTCAAGTGCGGTGCCTGCACTGACAAGTGCCACTACTATCTTGGTACCTCAGACCCGAAAAACATGCCGGTTGCCCGCCAGGACCTGTTCCGCAAGGTATACCGCCGCAAGTTTACCTTCGCCGGCAAGTACTTCCCGAAACTGGTTGGTGCCGTTGACCTGACCGAAGAAGTATTGAATGACTGGTACAGCTACTTTCACCAGTGTTCACAGTGCCGCCGTTGCTCGGTGTACTGCCCGTACGGGATCGATACCGCGGAGATCTCCATGGCCGCACGTGAAGTGATGGACAGCATCGGTGTCGGCCAGAAGTACTGCAACGAAATTATTGCCAAGGTTTACAAGATCGGTAACAACCTTGGCCTGCCGCAACCCGCCCTTCTCGACACGCTTGAAGGGCTGGAAGAAGACATTGAAGAAGAAACCGGCGTCACAGTACGACTGCCGCTGGATGTAAAGGGTGCAGATATACTGGTGGTTACCCCGTCAGCCGACTTTTTTGCCGAGCCACATGTTGATGGCCTGATGGGTTATGCCAAGGTCTTTCACGAAGCCGGTGTCAGCTGGACGCTCAGCTCGTACGCCAGCGAAGCAGCCAACTTCGGTATGTTTATCGGCAGTTACGAGAACATGCGCAAGGTAGCTTTACGTATTCGCGAGGCGGCACTTGATCTGGGCGTGAAACGCATCATCTTTGGTGAATGCGGCCATGCCTGGCGCGTTGCCTACAGTTTTTTGAACACATTGGCCGGACCGTTTGATTTTCTGGATCCGAAATATCCGGTTCCCCAGCACATCATGGAATTTACCCATGACCTGATTCAACGTGATGCACTGACGCTGGACAAGTCTGCCAACGACGACATGGTGCTGACCTATCACGACTCCTGCAACGTGGCACGCGCCTCACGCATGGGACCCAAACCGGGCGGCCAGTTCATCCTGCCGCGTGAGGTCATCAAGGCCAGTTGTAACCACTTTTATGATATGCCCCAGGACACCATCCACGAAGCTACCTACTGCTGTGGCGGCGGCGGCGGCCTGTTGACAGACGACCTCATGGAACTGCGCGTCAAGGGTGCCCTGCCACGGATGGAGGCACTGAAACACGTCGTAGAGAATCACGGCGTCACGCACATGGCCGCCATTTGCGCCATCTGCAAGAGCCAGTTTGCGAAAGTGATGCCCTACTATGGCTTCCAGATGGACAGCATTGTCAGCGTGCATCAGTTGGTCAGCAACGCAATCGTTCTGGGTAACAAACAATAATTTTTAAGCATCCGACCCTGGCTAAAAGCCGGATCAGATAACAGGAGAACAGGCATGGCAACTTCTAAAGATGACATGGAAAAAGATCTGACATTCCGCCTCTTTGAAGACGGCGATCACGAGTACAAACGCATTGGTGATGATATCTTCAACGAAGATAAGTCCTACAAGTGCCCGACCTACGTGCACCGCACACCGCCATGCCAGGGCAGCTGCCCGTCCGGCGAGGACATTCGCGGCTGGCTGCAGATTGTCAACGGCATCGAGAAGCCGAGCGGTGACATGAGCATGGAAGAATATGCCTTCCGTCGCTCCACCGATGCCAACCCTTTTCCTTCCATGATGGGTCGCGTTTGCCCGGCACCGTGCCAGGACGGCTGCAACCGCAACAATGTCGAGGATTTTGTCGGTATCAACTCAATTGAACAGTTCATTGGTGATTCTGCTTTTGAACATAAATATACCTTTGACAATACAGCCCCGCTGAGTGGCAAGAAGATCGCCATCATCGGCGCTGGTCCGGCCGGCATGGCCGCTGCCTACCAGCTGCGGCGCAAAGGCCATGCCAGCACTATTTTCGATGACCACGAAGAACTTGGCGGCATGATGCGCTACGGCATCCCGGGCTATCGAACCCCACGTGACGTGCTCGACCACGAATGCCAGCGCATCATCGACATGGGTGATGTTGAACTGCGCATGAATACCCGCGTCGGCAAGGACGTCAGCGTCGAGCAGCTTGAGAAAGACTATGACGCCATCCTCTGGGCATTGGGCTGTAAATCGGGTCGCAAGTTGCCGGTCCCCAACAGCGATGCACCCAACTGCGTCTCCGGTGTTGCCTTCCTTGAGGCCTTTAACAAGGGCACCCTGAAAGTCACCGCCGACAAGGTTGTATGTGTGGGTGGTGGTGACACCTCGATTGACGTGGTCTCCGTTGCCCGCCGCCTCGGCAAGATCAACACGCTTAACAAGGAAGACCGTCCGGAACAGGTCATCGGTGGCTACGTTGCCCATGACTCTGCCTTTGCCGCAGCACGTGAAGGTGCCAAAGTCACCCTGACTTCCCTGTTCGAACGCGAGGAAATGACAGCCACCGAACACGAAGTCCATGATGCACTGCATGAAGGTGTGCGCATTGATAATGGTGTAATGCCTATCGAGGTCGTCCTTGACGATAGTGGTCGTGCCAAGATACTGAAGATGGCCAAGTGCAAAATGGAAGACGGGCGCCCAATCGCAGTCGAGGGCACCGAGTACGAAATTGAATGTGACCTGATTGTCTCGGCTATTGGCCAGGGCGGTGATCTGTCCGGGGGTCTTGAGTCACTCGACAATGGTCGTGGCCTGATTGACGCCGATGCCTTTTACCAGGTACCGGATCGCAAGGGTCATTTCGTCGCCGGCGACATCATTCGCCCGCACCTGCTGACAACAGCAATCGGTCAGGCTTCGATTGCCTCGGATAGCATAGACCACTACCTGAAGCATGAAGATCAGAAGAAACGTCCGAAAGTCGACGTGCACCACTTCGAGCTGTTGAAAAAACTGAACGAAGCCAGCCTGACGCCGGAAGCATACGAAGCAGAAAAAGAAGGTGACATGCGCGGCACCGACGACGCCAGGTATGCTGTACACAACTACGAAGACCGCTCCAGCGCGGAGATTATCGCCTCAGACCGGTTGTTCCTGGGACACTTCCCGTACACCCCACGCAACAAGCGCAGTTCCAGCGGTCCGTCAGCAGAAGAAGTGCTGGGTCACTTCGAGGAACGTGGCATCGGCCTGACGGCCGAGCAAGCTGTTGATGAATCCGGCCGTTGCATGAGTTGCGGCATGTGCTTCGAGTGTGACAACTGCGTCATCTACTGCCCGCAGGATGCCATCTTCCGGGTCAAGAAAGACCAGCACACCACGGGTCGTTATGTCGACACTGATTACAGCAAGTGTATTGGCTGTCACATTTGTTCTGATGTCTGCCCGACCGGCTACATCGACATGGCTATGGGCGATCACTAACGGCGAATCATTGACGCATGATTAAATACAGTCTCATTATCCTGGTATTCAGCCTGCTGCTGGGTGTTTATTCACCCGGCATGGCCGAAGATGCAACTACTGCTGAAGATAACCCTTCTGGCCCGTTCATCCCCAAGGCGCAACGACGTTACAGCGAGGAACAGGGCTGCGTTGAGCCAACCGCGGAGATGCGCGCGAATCATATGAAGTACATTCTCGATCAGCGTGATGAGACCGTGCACGAAGGCATTCGTACCAGGCAACACAGTCTGGAAGAATGCATCAACTGCCACGTCAGCGATGCACCGGATGCACCCCGCATCGACAGCGAAAAACACTTCTGTAACAGTTGCCATACTTATGCAGCGGTCAACATCGACTGCTTTCAGTGTCATGCAGACCGACCGGTTAAATCGCGCTTCCGTTCCCTGTCTGACAGCAGCAAATATCCTGTAAAGACAAGCGCGCAACCCGCTACGCTTACACCAGATCAGCTGCAGGTGCTTGCAAAAGAGGGCATCGGTAATGAATGAAGAATCGAATATCGATATTTACCGTCGCCGTTTCCTGAGCGGTACAGCAACAGCAGCAGCCGGACTTGCGATCGCTCCCGGCGTTATGCTGACAGAGGTTGCGCAGGCCAAACCGGCTGACCAGGCAGTTACCAGCGATGTCCGCTGGGGCATGCTGATTGACACCAACAAGTGCAATAATGGCTGCGATGATTGCGTCACCGCCTGCAACGAAGAACATAATCTGGAAGGCTTCGGCCGTCCAGCCACGGATGCCCAGTGGATCCGCAAGGTTACCCTGAAAGACAAGCAAACCGGCAATGTCCAGACACTGCCGATGTTATGCCAGCACTGTGAACACCCGCCGTGCGTGGATGTTTGTCCGACCGGCGCATCCTTCAAGCGAGAAGACGGCATTGTGCTGGTCGACAGTCACATCTGTATCGGCTGTCGTTACTGCATGATGGCCTGCCCCTACAAGGCACGTTCATTTGTGCATGAGAAACTGCAGGACCAGATGCCCTATTCACCACGTGGCAAAGGAACTGTTGAGTCCTGCACCTTCTGCGTACACCGCGTGGATGAGGGCATAACACCCGCCTGCGTTGAAGCGTGTACGGCTGAAAATCACAACGCCATGACCTTCGGGGACATGAATGACCCTGACAGTGAACTCTCTCAACAACTGAAGCAACACAGCAGCCGCCAGGTTCGTGCCGACCTGGAACTTAATACCGGCGTGCGTTACCGGGGGATCTGATGAAAACACTGGATTTCAGGGAAATTAACGGCGGCCTGCCATTCTACAT
>DAOVVG010000127.1 GCA_030632175.1 Gammaproteobacteria bacterium | reverse complement strand
GCACTGTATATCTGTCACTAGGGTCTTTTTTGCAGGTATTTTCTACGCTAACCAGCCAACCAGGGTCGGACCTCCCCAACATTCTGAAATGTCCGCAGTTAATACCATATAGCACCTCACATCTCAGCTTAGACAGTACTTTTAGGCTCTTTTAGAATAAGGACTCGGCTCCTCTCTCAGAAATAAGTAGCTTTCTTCTCCCTCGACCATACGTCCCGGATAACTAACCTTCAGTTTGCGTCCAATCGCATCCAGGTACTCCAGAACCTATTTAGCCCTGTTGCGCAACTTTGCCAACCGTTCCAGGTTTTCATTGGCCTTCACGTAATAAGATGGTGATAACTTGATAGCCTGGCGTAGATAGGTCTCCGCATTCTCATAATCCTTCTGGATAAGGCACAGATAGCCGATGTTGTTGTACGCCTCCGGCCTCCCCATCACACGCCGGTAAGCACGCTCGGCATCCTCGTACCGTCCCTGTCGTGCATGCACCAATCCGATATTGTGCCAGACAGAATTGAATGTTCTGTCGTAACCAAGAGCTGTGTGGAAACTGACCAGCGCCTGGCCCCAGTTTCCCGAAAGGTATTCGGAATAACCCAGGTTATTGTATAGCTGCGGTGAAGAAGGATAAATTTCCAGGGCCTGGCGGTAATGATCGGCCGCCATTGCATAGTCATTCTCAAAGTCTGCGAGAATGCCGAGACCATTATGGGCTCGCCAACGCCTGGGTTCTGCGATAATGACTGCAGATAGATTTTCCTTCGCCTGATCATACTGGTGCTGGCGCACCTGCATCAATCCCAGCCCCTCAAGCGCATCGAAATGGTACGGGTCCAGTTTGAGACTCATGCTGTAGGCTCGTACCGCTAAAAAAGGATGTCCCGAGCTGGTGTGGATGTCACCAATCTTGGCCAGGATCTCTGCATCCTCATCCCCGTTCCCCAGCTCAAGTGCCCGCACATATTCAAACAGCGCCTGGTCGGTATCTCCCTCAAGCAGCGCCTGGTGAGCGTGTACCAGTGCCTCATCTGCGGTAATTTCATCAGATGCCGCGTTATGCACAACCCCCATTTCTCCGTCATACAGCGATGTGTAGGAATTTTCCCCGTCCACCTTTGCGGGCTTTGCTGCACAGCCTGCCAATAGCACCATCGTAGCAATGACGATCATCAATAATCTTTTTTGAGACATAGCAGATACCTCATTCATTGTAATTATAAACTTGTAAACCCGATGAACCGTCTATCCCAGTTGGCTGAATGCAGCCATAATCCGGATGATCGCCGGCCCAATAATCACAGCAAAGAACCCGGGGAAAAGGCAGGTCACCAGTGGGAAGATCATCTTTGTCCCTATCTTTGCCGCCTGTTCTTCGGCCAGTTGCATGCGCTTGTCACGGAATTCCTCGGCATAGATACGCAAGGTTGCGGCTATACCGGTACCCAGGCGCAAACTTTGTGTAAGTAATGCTACCAATCCGCGAATATCCGGCAGCCCGGTGCGATTGGCAAAATTACGCAGCGCCTCCACCCGGTTCACACCGACTCGAATCTCGGCATTGATGATTGAGAGTTCCCCGGCCAATTCCGGGTAAGTCATGCTGAGTTCCTTACCCACGCGTTCAATGGCCGCATTTAATGCAAGTCCCGCCTCGGAGCAAACCACCAGCAAATCCAGCGCGTCCGGGAATCCATTACGTAGTTTCTGCATGCGTTTCATCTGCAATCGTTTGAGGACCCTATTAGGCACGAACATCCCCAGTAATCCGGCCACCAGAGCCGCAATGAGTACCTGACTTATAGTGAACTGTGGAAACATGGGCCCCAGAAGCACCACGGCACCCGGTAACAGGATAGCCAGCATGGTCTTGACTACATAGAAGTTGGTCAGGGCATTGTCAGTACGAAACCCGGCCTGTACCAGTTTTGTTCTGACTTTGGAATGTTCCCAGTCCTTATTTGGCAATATATCAAGCACAAGCGGTTGCAGTGCCCTGCTCAATTTTTCCCCAGTGGTCGGCATCGTGTCTTTTTGTCCTGCAATCAATCTCAAGCGCCTGTGCAGAGGACTGTATATCGAGCCCAGGATGTAGATGCAACCCATGGTCAGAAGGAATATCGCAACTGCAATGGTTGAGATAAAGACGGCCTGAAAAGTACCTGTATCGCCGGTTACTTGGCTAAGGATTTGCGCCAGATATTCCATAATTACTTTCCTCAGACGTTAATGCGGATGATTTTTTTGAGCCACAGGATACCGATGACCTGTAAAATAAAAGAAACGGCGATAATTTTTATTCCCAGCGGTTCCTCAATCAGTATCGGAAGATAGGTTGGCGTGGTAACCATGATACCGACGAATAACAGGAAAGGAATCAATGCGAGGATCCAGGAGGACATCCTGCCTTCTGCAGACAGTGTTTTTACCATGCGCTGCAAACGGAACCGCCCGCGAATTACCGCGCTGATATTTGACAGGATTTCTGTCAGGTTACCGCCTGTTTCGCGCTGCACCACCACGGCAGTCACCAGCGTCATCAATGTCATGTTCGGAATCCGTTCCAGCATGTTCAGAAACGCCTGTTTGACATCCAGACCGTAGTTGATATCCGCAAATGTGATTGCATACTCCCTGGAGATCGGCTCATCCATTTCGTCCGCCACCAGCTGCAGCGTTCCACTGAAGGGATGTCCTGCTTTCAAGGCACGTACCATGACATCGAGCGCTTCCGGGAGCTGCTCCTCAAACCGGGTCATGCGCTGACTGCGCTCCATGTTGAGTCGAATTACCGGTACCATACATGCGGCCACGCACGCCAGCAGGGTCAGATATGGGTTGAGGGTAAGCATCCACGCCGCCCATGCCGCTGCCGCCCCGAGCAACAGACAGGTCAAGACCAGGCGGTAGGCCGGCATCTCCCGACCCGACTGCTCGATCAGCGGGACCAGCCCCGCCATCCCCGGTAGTGCTTCCAGCCAACGTTCCAGCGGTGTCAATTCCTGCAGGTACTTCTTCCGCAGCATGGTGGCAGCATGTTGTCGTTGATCTTTCTCCAGAACATTACTAAGGCGTCTCTTCAACCGTTTGGCAGCCTGCCGTTCAGCGCCAAAGACCGGCATCATAAAACTTTGCGCCAGCAGGAAAACGGCGATGAATACCATGATCAGCAAAATAAACGGTATATTCTCCATTGATCTACCCTCTTTCGGCCTGTTGTTCCGGATCGAATAATTCCAGCCCCAGATCAATCCCGCGTTTGCGCAGATGATTGTGGAACATGGGAACGATCCCGGTGGAAACAAAACGCCCCTGTACATTGCCCTGTTCATCGACGCCGTCACGCTCAAAACGGAATATCTCGCTCATGGTCACGATCTCGCCCTCCATACCGTTTATTTCCTGCATGCTGACCAGTCGCCGACGCCCATCCTCCATCCGTTCCAGCTGCAACACCACATCGAGTGCAGAGGCAATTTGTGAACGTACAGCCTTGACGGGCATGTTGTAGCCGGACATGGCAAACATGTTTTCGATACGGAACAGTGCATCTCGCGCGCTATTGGCGTGTATGGTAGTCAGCGAACCGTCATGGCCCGTGTTCATTGCCTGCAACATATCCACCGCCTCTTCCCCGCGCACCTCGCCAATTACAATCCGGTCCGGGCGCATACGCAGGCTGTTCCTGACCAGGTTGCGCTGGCTTATCTGCCCTTTGCCCTCGATATTCGGAGGCCGGGTCTCAAGCCGGACGGTATGCGGTTGCTGGAGCTGCAACTCTGCGGAATCTTCGATAGTGACGATGCGCTCTTCAGGCGGAATAAACCCCGAGGCCACATTCAGCATCGTGGTCTTTCCGGAGCCGGTACCTCCCGAGATCAGGATATTCAGACGCGCCTGTACGATGGCCTTGATAACTTCGCCGGTTTCTGCGCTGAGAGAGCCGAAACCAATCAGATCATCCAGCGACAGGCGCTCCACTGAAAACCTTCGAATCGACAGGCTGGGCCCGTCCAGCGCGAGCGGTGGCACGATTGCGTTGACCCGCGAGCCATCCAGAAGCCGCGCATCCACCATCGGGGAAGACTCATCGATACGCCGCCCCACTTTGGTGACAATACGGTCAATGATATTCATCAGGTGGGCATCACTGTGAAAGCGGATCGGGGTGATTTCCAGCTTTCCCTTTCTTTCCACGTATATATTGTCATGCCCGTTGACCAGAATGTCCGAAATCGTCGGGTCTTTCAACAATGGCTCGAGCGGACCAAGGCCCATGATTTCGTCTTCGACGAGCTGTACTACCTGCTTGCGGGAGGCCGCATTGAGCGGCATGGATTCCTCCGCCATGAGACTCTTGGTCACATCGCGGATCTGCACGCGAGCCTGCCGTTCGTCCATGCTGGTGATGAGTGACAGATCCATGACCTTCACCAGCTGTTTATGGAGTCGTAATACCCAGTCCTGTTCCTCTGGAGTAACCACGGGCACCTGGCTGACGTCCGTTACATCCGGCTGAACAGCACTCACATCCGCTTCACTGACATCCTGAACCGGGAGTACCCGGGATATCCTGCTTTTAAGACTCATGGCTTTCTCCTTCAGGCATTTTTAATTGTCTCCAGCATGCGTGACATCAGACCTGGCTTTTTGCACACCTGCTCCTGACCAGAGAGCTGATCAGCCAGCTTAACAAGCGCCTGCGTGATGGGGGCTTTGCTTGACTGTTCATACAGGGGGATACCCAGATTCACATTTTCGCACACGCGCTTGTAGTCATTGGGAACGAGCGCTATCCCGATTCCAGCCAACCTGTTACTGATATCGGAAATGGCAACCGGATTATTGGCTTCATAGCGATTGACTGCGAGCACCATTTGCTGGTGAGCAATACCGAATTCGTCACTCAATATGCTGCACAGCCGATTTGCATCACGCAGATGGGTGAAGCTTTGCTGCATGGCAATCACCACCTTACTCGCCCGCTCCAGCACGGTGGTCGTAACAATATCAATATGACGTGGCAGATCTACCACCACATGGTCGTAGCTACCCAGCAGAACATCCAGCAGCCGGTCAAGACGGCCCGCATCCACTTCACCGGGCAGAACAACATGGGTGTGGGTTGCGGCCATCACCTCGACACCACTGGCGTGTTTACCCATATAGGCCTTAATGGCTACGGCATCCAGCTCATTCGCTGCCTCCAGTGCATCCATGACCCCCCTTTCAGGCTGAAGATCCAGGTACATCCCCAGTGTCCCGAATTGCAGATCCATATCTACCAGCGCTATCCGCTGATCGGCCTTGATAGCCATCACGTGGGCGAGATTGGCAGCAATCAACGTTGCACCTGCACCCCCCTTGGCATTGATGACGGCTGATAATCCGGACTTCGATTGCACATCGGCCTTCTTCTCATCGACCATTTGGCCGAGTGTCGCCACCAGCTCCTGCAGATTAATTGGCCGGGTAAAAAAATCACGCGCACCTGCCTGCATGGCCAGTCGCATCACCTGTGGGTCACCACTTTGCGCAACAATCACCACCGGAGGCCGGGATGCGAGCGAACGAGCAGACAGTTCCTGTAACTCTTCGCGCCAGTTCGCACTCAGGCAGAGCACCAGCATGTCCGGCATCGAGTGAATACCGTACAACGGATCAACATGCCCGTTGCTGACCAGCCGGATCTTGGGACTTACCATTGCCATTGCGCGCAGCACAGCCTCTATCGCCCTCAGCTCTTCCTTGTCCCGGCCTGTGATCAGAACTTCTGATTTCTTGCTCATGTGTGTACTGACTCCTGCAAAGATCGTTGATTACTGTCCGGGCATTGTCCAGCTAATATCCCGGTTTCCCGCTTGCAACCATGCTGCCGTCTCACCCGAAACTGCATAAAGTTCCTACACCTGGAACCACGCCCAGGCTCTCCCGTGGCAATGTGCTTTCAAATAGTGTGTCAGGCACGGTAATGGTGGCATTCAGGGGTGGCGGCAGCAGCAGATTGTGCTGATAACCGGAGATGCGCACCTGCACATAACGGATATCGGTAAATGCATCGTCGCCACAGCTATCGTCGCAATTGCACCCGTCACAGATCAGCGGATTGCTCGCCGCATCCAGGTAGTCCACTTCCACATTTGCGGAAGACAGTCCGAGAATAAACCGGCTTGCTCCAGGCGTCGTGTTGTCATTGAATACAGCGATATTTTTAATGGCCTGATCGTTGACCGGACAGACCACCGCTACCCGCACTCCCTTGCGGGTCAATTCCGCCAGGCTGTTCCATACGAACAGGGCACGCCCGAATTCGATCACGCCGAGCAGCAGGATCATCATCAGCATAGCGACGATGGCAAACTCGACCGTGTACAGGCCTTTCTGACGTTTATTCACATGACCCTCATTGTTACCGTTGATGACAGTGTATAATTCAGTGAAATATCGGAACCAAGTCCAAAGGCAGGCAGCGCAATCCCGATCATCGGTTGATAGGCATACCGGGCGGTGACGACGATATGCTTGACCCCGGTACAACTCATACCACCCCCCAGGCATCCGAGCGTTACATCAGCGGTTGTCAATCCCGGCAGCAAGGGGGCGCCCGTACCAAGGGCATTGCCGTATACCACCAGATTTTCGGTCTCTGCCTGATCAGTTGAGTCGATTACGATGGTGTTGGTGCTGCCCAGCGGTGCATGGATGGACAGGTAACGGGCGCCATCGCGCACCGCCTTGGTCAGGGCGTTGTACTGGTACAGCGTACGCCCGAATTCCGCGGTTCCCAGTAGCAGCAGCAACAACAGCGGCAGAATTATGAGGAACTCTACAATGGCGAACCCCCGCTGCTGTTTGCTGGCATCCTGTCCCGGGTTTAGCATGGCTCACGCATCCCCACTGTCCGGATCCTTGTACAACTGTATGATATAGGGCCCCGGTCCCATTACCGGGTCCGGGCCAGCAATACCGCGCGCGTGACAACCCTTGACGAACTGCCCGTAGACACGCTGCTCGCCGCCCTGCTCTGCCGGCTGGGTCAGAAAGAAACAGCCCGTTCCGAGCAGTACAACGGTGCCCGATCCATTGGTGGTGCCGGTACAATCCCCGATCGGTACGGCCACAAT
>DAOVVG010000082.1 GCA_030632175.1 Gammaproteobacteria bacterium | reverse complement strand
GGGCAACCGGGTACCGCATCTCGCGTTTCAGCCAAATGCCATATCCGATATCCCCGTGCTTGCCATGGATGACGTTGAGACGGCGTACTATCTGCGCATGCAGGTGTCCGACAAGCCGGATGGGATGGCCGAAGTGGCCAGTATTCTCGGTGATGGCGGTATCAGTATTGAGGCCATTCTGCAGAAAGAACCCCCCGCAGGAGTTGATCGGGCCTCCATTATCCTGCTGACCCACGTGGTACAGGAACGCCAGATGAATGCGGCCATCAGGCAGATTGAGGCGCTGGAGAGTATCCATGGTGATATCATGCGCATCCGGCTGGAGCATTTAAACTGCGATTAATAAAGATTATTTAAGTATTTTACGAATGCATCCCCTCTCCTTTATGCCCGGCGCTTAATCGGGTACTCCGGGAGAGGGCCAGGGAGAGGGGATATACAATGAAATTACTGTCAAGAGAGTTGTTCTGACAGGCGATCGGTCTTTGAGTGCCAAAGTTATATGACTCTTTAATTGAAGCACCCTCTCCCCAACCCTCTCCCGGGGGGGAGAGGGGGCAAAGACTGAAGAAAAATATTTTTTACTACGAAGGATTAACTGCATGTCTACTGCAACACGTTACACCGGCCTGATTGAACATTACCGTGACCGTATGCCGGTCACGGCGGATACCCGCATCATCAGCCTGGGAGAAGGCAATACGCCGCTTGTCCGACTGGAAAATATACCGGGTGCAATCGGCAAGGATGTCGAGCTCTACGTCAAGTACGAGGGTCTGAACCCCACCGGTTCCTTCAAGGACCGCGGTATGACCATGGCGGTTACCCGTGCAGTTGAAGAGGGCAGTCGGGCGATTATCTGTGCATCTACCGGTAACACCTCGGCGGCGGCAGCGGCCTATGCGGCGCGCGCGGGGATTACCGCCTTTGTGCTGATCCCGGAAGGCAAGATTGCACTGGGCAAGCTGGCACAGGCGATGATTCACGGTGCGGTTGTTATTCAGATACGCGGTAACTTTGATGCGGGCATGGCGCTGGTCAAGGAGGTCGCTGACCATGCGCCGGTCACGATCGTAAACTCCATCAACCCGTACCGTTTACAGGGGCAGAAGACCGCTGCGTTTGAAATTGTCGACGAGCTGGGTCGTGCCCCGGACTTCCATTGTCTGCCGGTCGGCAATGCCGGTAACATCACGGCGCACTGGATTGGTTATAGTGAGTATGCGCAGCACGACAGCGCCTGCGTCACCACAGCCTGTGCCTTCTGTGAAGGCAAGTGTAAATTTAGCGGTAAGTCCGTGACCGACAAGCGGCCGGTCATGGTCGGTTATCAGGCAGCCGGTTCCGCGCCGTTTATGCGTGGTGAGATGGTTGATCATCCTGAAACGGTTGCCACCGCTATTCGCATCGGGCATCCGCAATCCTGGGATTATGCCTGGAAGGTCAAGGACGAGTCCGGTGGCTGGTTTGACGAGTGTACCGACGAGGAAATTCTGGCCGCGCAGAAATTGCTGACCTCAAGGGAAGGTATATTTTGTGAGCCGGCTTCTGCAACCTCGGTTGCGGGTGCCTTGAGGGATATCCAGTCCGGCAAGATCCCGGAAGGCAGCAGCGTTGTCTGTACACTGACCGGCCATGGCCTGAAAGACCCGGATACGGCAATCAAACAGTGTGCGGATACCATGTTGACGGTTGATGCCGAACTCGGTGCCGTCAAGGATGCGATTCTGAGCAATATGTCCTGACTGGCCCTGGCCTTGTCTGCACGCGGTCGACACATCACGCTGGTTGTTCCGGGATTGTGTGGCCCGGTTTCAGACCCTGCCGTTTCTGCCTGCCTTGAACCGCGACCGGTTGCGCTTGACCGGTTGCTGTCGCGTTGCACGGTGCAGTCGACGGGCGGTTGTGATCTTGATACGACACTGGCCGGTCACTTTAAACTGCAAAACGATTCACCCCATTCACTGCCGGTTGCCTCGCTGACTTATTTATCCGATACAGGCGTAGCGTCTGCCGGTTACCTGATGCGGGCTGACCCGGTGCACTTGCGTGCCGATCAGAGCAGTCTGCGTCTGTTTGACAGTCACAGCTTTTCTCTGACGCAGGAGGAGGCCGATGAACTGGTCGCTGCTTTCAACGGATTTTATGCCGAGCGTGGCTGGTGTCTGGAGGCGCCGCGGCCGCAGCGCTGGTATCTGTCACTGCCCGCCGCCCCGGGTGTGACAACAAGGGCTATCGGCGATGTTATCGGGCAGTCGATAGATGCCTGCCTGCCACAGGGGGAGGTGGCGGCTGACTGGCATGCGCTGTTGAATGAAATACAGATGCTGTTCCATGCGCACCCGGTAAATGCGGCGCGTGAGCAGCGCGGCGAACCGGTAATCAACAGTGTGTGGTTCTGGGGTGGTGGCGAGTTGCCGGCAACTGTACAGACCACGGCCGTCAGGGTGGCGACAGACTATCCGTTTGCGATGGGCCTGGCGCAGCAGGCGGGGATTCCCCGGGTAGATGTACCCGCAGATGGAGACGAATTGCTGGCAATTGCCGGCGACGGCGAGTTGCTGGTGGTGAACGATGTGCTGGATGGCCTGGCACAGTATAGCGATGTCGAGAACTGGGTTGATACGCTGCGGCAACTGGAGCAACATTGGTTTGCCCCGTTACTGGCTGCGGTCAAACGAGGCGATCTGGATTTACTCGATATTTATCCCGGCAACGGCCATCGTTATCGGACAAACAGGAAACAGCAACGCGGCTTCTGGAAGCGCAGTCGTTTTTTCGAGGACGTGTGTCGCCATGACCAGATCTATTATTAAACGCGCCTGTTCGTCAGCAGAACAGTTACCGGCGGACCTGCATCCGGTACTGCGACGGATCTATGCTGCACGTAGTGTGGAATCGGCAGCAGATCTCGATTATTCGCTGGATAAATTAATTCCCCCTGCGGAGCTGGGTGGCTTGCCGGATGCAGTGAAGCTGTTGCAGGACGCAATTGTAAACCGCCAGCGCATCGTGGTGGTTGGAGACTTTGATGCTGACGGTGCGACCAGTTGCGCCCTGTGTTTGCGTGCCTTGCGTGCCATGGGGGCCACAGAGGTTCATTACCTGGTGCCGAACCGTTTCGAATACGGCTATGGTCTGACCCCCGAGATCGTGAGCGTGGCGGCAGAGCTGCAGCCGGACCTGATCGTGACGGTGGATAACGGCATTTCCAGTGTCGATGGCGTGGCGGCTGCGAAGGAGCAGGGGATCAAGGTGCTGATTACCGATCACCACCTTCCTGGTGAGCAGTTGCCAGCTGCCGATGCCATTGTGAATCCGAATCTCGTTGATGAGTCCTTTCCCAGTAAATCACTTGCCGGTGTGGGGGTAGCGTTTTATGTGATGCTGGCATTACGGACCCGCTTGCGTGAACAGGGCTGGTTTGACAGTAAGGCGATCCCTGAGCCGAACCTTGCACAGTACCTTGACCTGGTCGCGCTGGGCACCGTGGCGGATGTAGTGCCGCTGGATCGAAATAATCGCATTCTGGTGCAACAGGGTGTGCAGCGCATGCGTGCCGGTCACTGTGTGCCAGGCATTCGCGCCTTGCTCGAGGTCGGTGGCCGTAGCCTGTCGCGCATTGTTGCAACCGATCTCGGCTTTACCGTGGGCCCGCGCTTGAATGCCGCCGGACGCCTTGATGATATGTCGCTCGGTATCGAGTGCCTGCTCACCGATGATGCGGTTGCAGCTGCTGAAATGGCTGCCCGGCTGGATACGCTGAATCGCGAACGCAAGGACATTGAATCCGACATGCAGAGCCGGGCACTGGATGCCATCGCCAGTCTCAATCTTGATGATAAACAATTACCGGTTGGCCTGTGTCTGTTTGATCCGGACTGGCACCAGGGTGTCATTGGTATTCTTGCGGCACGTATCAAGGAACGTTTTCATCGACCGGTCATTGCCTTCGCACGCAGTGGTGAGGGAGAAATAAAGGGTTCGGCACGTTCGGTTGCCGGTTTGCATATTCGCGATGCGCTGGATGCGGTGGCATCCCGCCATCCCGACCTGATAGCAAAGTTTGGTGGCCATGCGATGGCTGCCGGATTGAGTCTGCCGGAAGATCATTACCCGGCTTTTGCAGCGGCCTTTGATGAAGAGGTGTCACGCCAGCTTTCGCGGGATGATCTCAACGATGTTGTTTACTCTGATGGTGAATTGTCCGAGCAGGAACTGTCGCTGGAAACCGCGCAACTGTTGCGCGATGCCAGTCCCTGGGGGCAGGGCTTTCCGGCGCCGGTGTTCGAAGGTGATTTTAATGTGGTGAGTCACCGCGTGGTTGGCCAGCGGCATCTGAAGATGACCCTGAGCCCCGAAAGTGGTCACTGTCAGATCGACGGTATTGCCTTTAACACCGAGGTGTTACCGAGGGGCAGTCAGCGGGTGCACATGGCTTACCGGCTGGATGTGAACGAGTACCGGGGAATCGTGAGCGCCCAGCTGATTGTTGAACACATGGAAGCGCGCTAAAGTGCCTCGTATCATGGTAAAAATGAACCATGTGTTTGACGGGTACGCTTCGCTTTACCCATCCTGCAAGACACTGTGTCGTAGGATGGGTAAAGGAGCAACGCGACGTACCCATCAGGACCAAAGAGTATAAATACAAGTATATACAGCAGGATAGCGTGAAGTGCTGAGTATTAGCGTGATGGTATGGGGTACATGGATAACCAGCTGGTTAACGTGTCACCCGGTAGTCTCACCCGGCCAACAGTAGTATCATGGCGCGCTTTAAAATTCCTTTACGAATAGTATCTTACCTATGTCTGACCTGACCTCTATACGCAACCAGATAAAAGACCTCGACGGGAGAGCGGCGTCTCTCAGGGGGTACCTTTGACCTCGATAGCAAGAATGAGCGGCTAACCGAAGTCACTCGCGAGCTGGAAGACCCGGACGTCTGGAACAACCCTGACCGTGCCCAGGAACTGGGGAAAGAACGGGTGCGGCTTGAAGAGGTTGTGCAGACGTTGAATAGCATGTCTCAGTCGCTGCAGGATGCGAGTGAATTGCTGGAGTTTGCCGCCGAGGAAAAAGACCAGGAGACGCTGGATGCGGTTGAGGAGGATGTGCATTCTCTGGAGGCGGATATCGCGAAGCTGGAATTCCGTCGCATGTTTTCCGGTGAGATGGATGCGAGCAGCGCCTTTGTCGATATACAGTCCGGTTCCGGTGGCACCGAAGCGCAGGACTGGGCTGAAATGCTGCTGCGCATGTACCTGCGCTGGGCTGAGCGCCACGATTTCAAGACAGAATTGATCGAGGTGTCTGCCGGTGATGTGGCAGGTATCAAGAGTGCCACGGTGAAGGTTGACGGCGACTATGCATTTGGCTGGTTGCGCACTGAAATCGGTGTGCATCGGCTGGTCAGGAAATCACCCTTTGATTCCGGTAACCGCCGTCATACATCATTTGCGGCAGTGTTTGTGTCACCGGAAGTCGATGACGATATCGACATTGATATTAACCCGGCAGATTTGAGAATTGATGTGTATCGCGCCAGCGGTGCCGGTGGTCAGCACGTCAACCGGACCGAATCGGCTGTGCGTATTACGCACGAGCCGAGTGGTGCTGTTGTGCAGTGTCAGAACGACCGGTCACAGCACAAGAACAAGGCGACGGCGATGAAACAGCTCAAGTCCAGGTTGTACGAACTGGAGGTCCAGAAACGCAGCGTCGACCAGCAGGCACTTGAGGAAACCAAGTCGGATATTGGCTGGGGCAGCCAAATTCGCTCCTACGTGCTTGATCAGTCCCGCATCAAGGATTTACGCACCAACGTTGAAGTAGGCAATACACAGGCGGTGCTGGATGGGGACCTGGACCAGTTTATTGAAGCCAGTTTGAAGAGCGGGCTGTAGTATGACAGTGCCCGTGTAACCATCGGGCATCTCATCTTTTTTTATAAATATTATTGAACAGACAGACTATGACAGACCAGGACGAAAATTCGCTCATCGCGCAGCGCCGCAGCAAGCTGGAAGCCTTACGCAAGGATGGCAATGCTTTTCCGAATGATTTCCGCCGTAACGCGGTTGCCGGTGAGTTGCATGCCGAGTATGGCGAAAAGGACAATGATGCGCTGGAGGCCGAACCGGTGCGCGTTAATGTTGCCGGCCGGCTGATGGCCAAGCGGGTGATGGGCAAGGCGAGTTTTGCCCAGTTGCAGGATATGTCCGGCCGTATCCAGCTATTTTTGCAGCGCGATTCGTTGCCGGAAGGTGTCTACCAGAATTTCAAGACCTGGGATGTCGGTGACATTATTGGCGCGGAAGGTGTGCTGTTTAAAACAAAAACCGGTGAACTGTCGGTCCGGACAGATTCCATTCGCATGCTGACTAAATCCTTGCGGCCACTGCCCGACAAGTTCCATGGTCTGGCGGATCAGGAAACCCGTTACCGGCAACGATATGTCGATCTCATTATGAACGAGGTGTCGCGCAATACCTTTCTCATGCGTAGCCGTGTTGTGCAATTTATTCGTGATTACCTGAACGACAAGGATTTTCTGGAAGTTGAAACGCCAATGATGCAGGCTATTCCGGGCGGGGCAACGGCACGGCCGTTTTCCACGTTTCATAATGCGCTGGATATGGATCTGTTTCTGCGTATCGCCCCGGAGCTTTATTTAAAACGGCTGGTGGTGGGTGGTTATGAACGGGTCTACGAGATTAACCGTAACTTCCGTAACGAAGGACTGTCGACGCGGCATAATCCCGAGTTCACCATGCTGGAGTTCTATCAGTCGTATGCAGACTTCAATGATTTAATGGACCTGACGGAAGACCTGTTGCGCAGCATGGCGCAAGACCTGCTTGGCAGTACCTCTGTTGAATACCAGGGTAGCCAGTATGATTTCGGCAAACCTTTTTGGCGCATCAGTGTGCGCGATTCCATTTTGCACTTTAATCCCGAGTTGACCGCAGAGGATGTTGATGATCTTGACCGGGCAAGGGTCGTGGCTGCCAATCTGAAGATACCGCTGAAAGACAGTTACGGACTGGGCAAGGTACAGATTGAGATCTTCGAGAAGACCGTGGAAGGCCGGCTGGATAATCCTACCTTTATTACGGCCTATCCCACAGAGGTATCACCTTTGGCGCGGCGTAACGATGAAGATCCGTTTATTACCGATCGATTTGAATTTTTTGTCGGTGGTCATGAAATTGCCAATGGCTTCTCGGAGCTGAATGATTCCGAAGATCAGGCCGAACGTTTCCGTCAACAGGTTGCGGACAAGGACGCCGGTGATCTGGAGGCGATGCACTATGACGATGATTATATTCGTGCGCTGGAACACGGTATGCCGCCAACCGCAGGCGAGGGTATTGGTATTGACAGATTGGTGATGCTGTTTACGGATTCAGCGTCTATTCGTGATGTGCTGCTATTTCCACACATGCGGCCAGAGGCCTGAATGTAGCCATACCTTAAATAACCTGGCATTGACCTGATGGGTGTGTCGCTTTGCTCCTTTACCCATCCTAGAGCAGGATGTCTTGCAGGATGGGTAAAGCGCAGCGTACCTATCAGGTTAGAACAGGTACATCAGATTACCCGGGAGTATAACCATGCTCAAACTCAAACACTTTCTGAAAACCTCGCTGCTCGGCGGGGTGGTCGTGATTCTGCCGGTCGCTATCCTGGTGTCGGTGACGGTCTGGATATTTGATCTCATTGCCAGCTGGATACAGCCAATAACAAACATTGTCATAAAAGACACGCAAACCAATGAATTTATAGCGGAATCATTTGTCATCATCCTCATTTTGGCGGCCTGTTTTTTTGTCGGCGTGCTGGTGCGTACCCGCCTGGGTGGTTTCTTCTACAGACAGGTGGAGACACGCATACTGCGGCTGGCCCCCGGTTACTCCATGATCAAGGAAACCGTGTTGCAGCTGTTTGGCAGTCGCAAGGATTCGCCGTTTTCATCGGTGGCGCTGGCGCAGATTTTCTGTAACTCCACGCTGGCGACCTGCTTTATTACCGACACACATGAAGATGGCAGTTATACCGTGTTCGTGCCGACCGGGCCTAATCCAACGTCGGGCCTGATCTATCACCTGGAAGGAAAGTACGTGCACCCGGTACCGATCCCGGTGCAGGACGCGATGCGCAGCATTATCAGTTGCGGTGCGGGTTCAGAGAAATTGATCAAGCAGTACTGTACTGAGTTACCGCGAACCTGACCATTAATCACATAGCATTGCTAGCTACGACTGTTCGCAGACATCCGGGTCACATCCACATACAGTTTCAGGTGCTGGCCAGGTTGCAGGTATTTCCCCTTGGACAGATTGTTCCAGCGGCGCAGATCATTAATGGTGACATTGAATTTTTGAGAGATCCGGTAGAGCGAGTCACCATTGCGCACGGTGTAGTTAACGGTACGGACACGTTTGCCATTTGCTGATGCCTTGCCCTTTTGCCAAATCACCAGTTGTTGTCCCGGTCTTATCAGTGCGCCGCCATCAAGCCGGTTCCAGCGCGTGACCTGGTTCACGGTAACATCATACTGCCGGGCAATATTCCAGAGGCTGTCACCCGAGCTCACCTTGTGGGTCAATTTGTTACCTGAGCTTTGCGTCGGCTGCAGGCGTTTTGCCAGTGCCGTATAGCGGGAAGCATCCTGTGCGGCAACCGGTACCAGTAAATGCTGACCGGCGCGGATACTCGAGTTCTTCAATACATTGGTATTGCGCAGCACGCTGACGGTGGTGTTGTAGCGTCTGGCAATGTGCGAG
>DAOVVG010000218.1 GCA_030632175.1 Gammaproteobacteria bacterium | reverse complement strand
TCGATAACATCCACAAGGTTTCTGCGTCCGGCACCTCACTGAGGATAAAGAAACCGGCTCCCTTGGGCGCCAGGTACAGGGTGTCTCCGGCCTGCAGTTTTATGAGTTCCGCGGTCAAGGGGCCATCCTTGACGGTGATAAAACAGAACTCATGGATCGGGTTGTCCGGCCCGTTCACGAAAGAGTAGGGACGCGCGACCATTTCCCCGTCGATCTCAAGTGCCAACCGGTTAAATTGCCCGGCAGTAAAAGGGGCGATATCCGCCTCCACCTGAACCGAGTAAAGTTCTTTAGTCCACTGGCGCAGCCTGACTACCCTGCCTTCTACCCATTTACCCATAAGAAATCCACACCGATTAACAGATTCGATATTTTGACTGAAACGGTATCATAACGTAAAACAGTCCCTGCACCTGACTTGAAAACAGGCGCCTGTGACCACACTTTAATTAAACCCCTGGGAAATAAATCATAATGGAACAATTGTCCACGTTTGAAATGATCATGCTCGGCGCAGTCGTGCTCGGCGTACTGTTCTGGATCGGCCCCGGGATCAAGGGTGCATTGCAACAGAGTCGTGAGGCCGAAAACAAGGACTGGGCCGGCGTCCTGCTGCCAATCATAATTGTGGTGATTTTTGTATTTTTCCTGATAAAAATGGTTTAGATAAATGGCGTCAGCACTGACAATTCGCGACCTGAACAAAACCTACAAGGGTGGCCTGACGGCCCTCAAGAACGTCAGTCTGAGCGTTGCAGAAGGCGATTTCTTCGGCCTGCTGGGTCCGAACGGCGCAGGCAAGACGACCCTCATTGGCATTCTCTCTTCACTGGTCAACAAAACTGCCGGCAGCGTCTCTATATTTGGCCATGATCTCGATACCGACCCGGCAGCTGCCAAGGCCTGTATAGGACTGGTACCCCAGGAGTTCAACTTCAACATGTTCGAACCTCCAATCGAGATAGTTGCCAACCAGGCCGGTTACTACGGCATAGAGCGCGGGGAAGCCTTCAAGCGAGCAGAAGAAAACCTGAAAATTCTCGACTTGTGGGACAAACGACATGTGATGTCGAGAACGCTCTCTGGCGGCATGAAGCGTCGCCTGATGATTGCCAGGGCGCTGGTCAACCACCCAAAACTGTTGATACTCGACGAACCAACCGCAGGTGTGGATATCGAGATACGCCGGTCCATGTGGAAATTCCTGCGCGAGATCAATGATGCCGGTACAACCATTATCCTGACCACCCACTACCTGGAAGAAGCCGAGAGCCTGTGCAGAAACATTGCCATTATTGATAAAGGCGAGTTAATCGAAAACACCAGCACCCGGCAGTTACTGAATTCCCTGAAGATGGAAACCTTTGTACTGGATCTCGAGTCGCCACTTGCCGGGTTGCCAGCACTGAAGACTCATAAAATTCGCTGGATCGACGAACAAACACTCGAAGCTGATATCTGTCGTGATGACTCCATTAACACGTTATTCACCGAACTCGATGAGCATGGCATCAAGGTATTGAGCATGCGCAACAAGACCAACCGTCTCGAGGAGTTGTTCATGAACCTCGTTGAGGATGGCAATGACAGCAGGGTCGCGACATGAATACGCATGAAAAACTGATCGCACTGAAAGCCATTGTTACCAAAGAGGTGCTGCGATTCTCAAGGATCTGGATACAGACAGTTCTGCCACCGGTCATTACCACAGCGCTGTACTTCATTATTTTTGGCAACCTGATTGGCCCGCGCATCGGTGAGATGGATGGCTTTGACTACATGGAATTTATTATTCCGGGGCTGATCATGATGGCGGTGATTACCAATTCCTATGCCAATGTCGTGTCTTCATTTTACGGCTCTAAATTCCAGCGTCACATCGAGGAGATGCTGATTTCACCGGTACCCAATTATATTATCCTGATTGGCTATATCACGGGCGGTGTGGCGCGCGGCCTGACTGTCGGTGTGGCAGTCACAATTGTCTCGCTGGTTTTTCATCCACTGAACATTCACAGCCTGTGGGTTATGTTCTCAATGATTATCCTGACAGCCATCCTGTTTTCGCTGGCAGGGCTGATCAACGGGGTCTATGCGAAAAGTTTCGACGATATTTCCATAATCCCGACATTCGTACTCACACCGCTGACCTATCTTGGCGGAATATTCTATTCCATCAATATGCTGCCCGAATTCTGGCAGCACATGTCTCTGGCCAATCCGATCCTGTACATGGTGAATGCTTTTCGTTACGGCTTTCTCGGTGTCTCTGATATCAGCCTGATGACGTCCTATGCCATCAGCATTGCCTTCATCATTGCCCTGTATCTGTACAGCCTGCATCTATTAAGGAAGGGGCACGGCATCCGCACCTGAAGAACCGGTGACAGTGTCAGTCGGCGACAACCAGCCTGCCATCGTTGACGGACAGGTTCAGATCGCCAGACAAAAACCTGGCCAGTTGCTCGCCAACGAGTTTTTTACGCCATCCCTTCATGACATCAACATCCGTTTCTTCGTTCACCAGCTTCTCCAGCTGTTTGCGTGACGCGAGAACCGCCGGATTCAGATTGTTTTCTTCACCGCTCAGCCGAACAAGGGCCATCATCACATCTACCAGGGCACCCTGGTCGGGCGTCAGTTTGACCCGCTTGCCGGTATCGGGGAAAGGTTCCGGCTGTTTATCAATTGCCCCGCTGACAAGTTTTACGATCGTCTTGCCCGAGTTCCTCACCAGACCCTCACTGAGTCCGCGAATCTTTTCCAGTGCCTGCAGAGATGCCGGCTGGTGACGTGCGATATCCACCAGCGCATCATCACGCAATATCCAGCCTTTCGGGCGGTCTTTCTGCTGCGCCGTTGTTTCCCGCCAATTGGCCAATACCTGCAACACGGCAAGACTGGCGCCCTTCAAACGGTTGCCACCTTTCACCTTGAGCCATGCCAGCCCGGGCGGGTTACCGTACAGTGCGGGGCTCGCGAGGCGGTCAAAATCCTCGCCCAGCCATTGCAAGCGTCCGGCTTCTGTCAGCCGGTCAGTCATTTTCTGATAAATGTCTGCCAGGTACACAACATCATCAGCGGCATACTTTAACTGGTCTGCCGACAGCGGACGCAGTGACCAGTCGGCACGGGTATGCAGTTTATCCAGCGCTACGCCCAGCATCTCTTTTACCAGGTTTGCATAGCCTATCTGGTCGGCAAAGCCGAGCATCTGCGCGGCGATCTGGGTATCAAAAACCGGGGAGGGCGGACGACCGTGGAGATTAAAGAAAATTTCCATATCCTGTCGGCCGGAATGCATCACCTTGGTGATGCTTTCATCGAAGATCACTTCGAGAACCGGAGACAGGTCGTCCAGGGCTATGGGGTCTATACACGCGACAACGTCAGTCGTTGCAATCTGCAACAGACAAAGTTTCGGGTAATAGGTTTTTTCCCGGAGAAACTCTGTATCCAGCGCAATCCAGTCCGAGGTACATATTTGCCTGCAGAATTCACTCAGGCTGTCAGGTGTATCTATATATAGAATGTTGTCACTTGAAAGCATGGGATGTCCTGTATTTAGAGATCCCCATCGACTTCATCCACATCAACCTGGCCCGTGATGCGACGCCGAATGTGCGACCAGGAAACGCCGATGGCAAGGATCCAGCAGAGAACCACCAGGATGATATAGGTAACTGCCTTGAGACTGTCGGCCCGAAACAAGCCCCAGTCTATCATCATCCACAGCAGTACAGCCATCAATGCCGCAGCAAGCAGCAGGCCGATAACGCCCAGTGAGCGCGTCGTTGCTCGCAGAAAAATGGCCCAGCCAATCAATAACAGAATACCGACCAGCGCCAGCCAGGGGGTCGGACTGGATATCTGCTCGACCATCCAGTGATAGTAGGAATAACCCGATGGATTGTAGCTGGCGAAGACGAGTATGAAAGCCGCCATCAGCCGCAGTAAAAAACCAGACCAACTTATTCCCTTGACCGCCATCCTGTGCTCCCGTAATACCGTTGTGAACAAAACAATGCGTGCGCATTCTATGCGCCCTGCAGATGGCGAGGCAAGCAAACCACAATCAACAAGCAGATGCTGTATTCTGTCGGTCGCATGTTAGCGTGACAGTCATCGTAATTTCACCCGCAGAAGCGCTGGGATACAGATAATCCTGTTTCTATATTAAACATGCATCTTGCTGTTATATAATTATTATTTTAATTTACCTGGCAATTGCGGCCGTCATTATATATCCATGAAGATTACCCTCGTGAACCCCTATGAACTCGGCCGCCAGCCATTTGGTCTTGCGGAACCCGCTGCTTTTTTGAAAAGTGCCGGGTTCGAGGTGAACTGTTGTGATCTGTCCATACAAAAACTCGACACCTGCCTGACAGCCGACACCGCGGTTGTTGCCATCTACATTGCCATGCATACCGCAACCCGCATTGCGATTGAGGCGCTGCCAAAAATAAGGGAACTGGCCCCGGAGGCCAGCCTGTGTGTGTATGGTTTATATGCACCCATGAATGCTGAACTGTTCCGATCGCTGGGTGTTACAACCATTCTCGGCGGGGAATTTGAAAACGGCCTGGTCTCCCTGGCACAACGCATTCAGGCCGGAAACGGCACCGTGCAGTC
>DAOVVG010000056.1 GCA_030632175.1 Gammaproteobacteria bacterium | reverse complement strand
GAGCGTGATGTTAAAGCCATCTTCTGATGTCCCTAGAAATGCGTAATTACTGTCATTAACTCCAACAAGAGCCGCATGGACTGGCAGAGTGATAATGGTAGACATCATGGCGCCTAATAGGTGTGATTTCTTCAAGCTGATCTCTCCTCGTAAATTAAATTATTAGTATTGCCAGTCTTTATTTTTATTCGACTGGCTAAGTTTGAGCTTACACCTGACTTACATATATAACCAAACGCTAAAGGACAGGAGTGGGTCGGTTCCGGTCTTTTAGTGTTTGATTATATAACCCGCGACTAAACGACCGAGAACAGCCACAAACGGTCATTCAGCCAACAAAAAAGGCGACCCGAAGGCTGCGCGCTAAGAAATTGAATTCTGTTAAACAGCTTTAAGGAGTACAAAAACATGCCTGCCGGATAATGCTCCGGCAGGGAATGCTGGATTAATGACTAGTCGATGAACGCCGGGTTGCTTGCGCTCGAATCGAAGTCCATCTTCGTGTATGGCTAGTGCTTTTTCTTTACATGCCGCATCAGCCGGCTCTTGCGCTTGAGCTGGCGTCCGGTCAACTTGTTTTTGCGTCCCTTGTAGGGATTACTTCCCGTCTTGAATTCAATCCTGATGGGCGTGCCGGACAGTTTCATGGCTGAGCGGAAGGCGCCCGCCAGGTAACGCTTATAGGTGGCAGGTACGCGTTCTGTCTGGTTGCCGTGAATAACGATAAGCGGCGGATTACGGCCTCCCTGGTGCGCATAACGCAGCTTGATACGACGACCCCGTACCAGTGGCGGCTGGTGTTCCTGTACAATTTTTTCCAGAATTGAGGTGAGTGCGGGTGTTGGCAGTTCCCGCATGGCAGAGGCATAGGCATTTTCAATTTCAGGGAACAGCTCGCCGACACCCGACCCGTGCAGCGCCGAGATATAACAGGTTGTTGCGTAATCAAGAAACGGCAAGCGCCTGTCGAGCTGATCAACGATATTGCTGCGGTCATAATCGTCCAGACCATCCCACTTGTTCACTACCAGTATCAGCGCCCGCCCTTTCTCGGCGATATAGCCGGCGAGACTGGCATCCTGTTCACTGATTTCCTGCTGCGCATCCAGCAGCAACAGGACCACATGTGCGGCATCGATCGCCTGCAGTGTCTTGATGACGCTGAATTTCTCAACTGCCTCACTGACACGTGCCCGGCGCCGTACACCGGCGGTATCAATCAGGGTATAGGACGTGTCGTCACGCTCGAACGGGATAAAGATACTGTCACGGGTGGTGCCCGGCATATCAAAGGCCAGCACCCGCTCTTCTCCCATCATACGATTGATCAGGGTGGACTTGCCGACATTGGGACGACCGACCACGGCAACCCGCACCCGTTCGTCATCCACACTCTGCGTGGAATCTTCAGACGCCTCGGGCAACAGCTGCATGGCCGCACTCATCAATGCCGTCACGCCGCGCCCATGGACTGCGGCTATCGGGTATGGCTCACCCATGCCCAGTGAGAAAAAATCCGCCATGACCGTGTCGGCATCAACACCATCCGTCTTGTTGACCACCAGCAGCTGTGACTTGCCGGTGCGTCGCAGCGCAGTGGCAACCAGGTCGTCACCCGCCGTCAGCCCGTCACGTCCGTCGACCATGAAAAACACCAGGTCCGCTTCTTCAACAGCCTGCCATGACTGTTGTGCCATCAGGCCTTCGAGATCATCGGCATCACCGGTGAGACCACCGGTATCAATCACAATGAACGGGCGCTCACCGACCTTGCCATCACCGTACTTGCGATCACGGGTTAACCCCGGGACATTAGCCACCAGCGCATCCCGCGTCCGTGTCAGGCGATTGAACAGGGTTGATTTTCCGACATTGGGACGACCAACAAGGGCGATTACAGGTAACATTGAACCGGAGTCTGAGGGGTTTAAGGTAGAAATATCAGAAAGAAGAACCGCATCACTGCCAGCGACCGATTATTTTTCTACCAGCTTGTAAGCGGCAAGCTTGCCGGAGTTGCCATAAACATAGAAGACACCGTCCCTGACCAGCGGCTTTGCATTGATACCCCGGCCGTCGACCTTGACACGTGCGGCAATATGTCCGTCATAACGCGACAACAGGTGGACGTAACCCTCGACATCACCCGCAACAACATAGTCTTCATACGGCTCCGGCGCCGTCAGCTTGCGGTTATCCAGTTCTTCCTGCTTCCACTCGGTAGCACCGGTGCTGCGTGACAACGCCCAG
Source organism: Gammaproteobacteria bacterium (assembly GCA_030632175.1). Lineage (GTDB taxonomy): Bacteria > Pseudomonadota > Gammaproteobacteria > UBA9214 > UBA9214 > UBA9214. Next base: position 8,703 of record DAOVVG010000056.1, on the reverse strand, counting down.
ACATGACTCTGGTCATCGGTAACATAGACCTGCGAGAAGTCCACGCCCAGACCGACACTGGAGGACATATCCCGCGTCCAGCCGGGGTTACCGTTCTGCACATCAACCACGGCGACACGTCCCTGGTAGGTAGTGACATAGACCGCGCCACCGACAATGATCGGATCACCGTCTATATCCACCATGCGATCAATTTCCGAACTGCCTTTCGGGATAGTGATGCTCGTTTCCCAGACATCAAAACCTTTTTCCGCACTTAACGCGGCCAGCTTGCCATTGGCGTAGCCGACAACTACCAGCCCGTGCTGTACCGCCGGTGTACTGGTACCCCGCAGTGTCAGTACCGGAATAGAGCGATCATGTATCCAGACCTGGTGTCCATCCACCGCGTCCAGTGCAGCCACGTTGCCATCAGCCGTTTGCACGATCACCTTGTCGAGGTCAATTTGCGGAACCGCCAGCACCTCGCTGCTGACATCGGTCTTCCACAGCAGGGTTCCATCAACAGCACTTAACGCCAGCACTTCCGCATCACTGGTACCCACCAGCACCAGCCCTTCACCCACGCCCGGACCGGCAGATACTGCTACCCCGGTTTTAACCGACCAGCTCTGCTTGCCGGTTTCCACATCAAGCGCAACCACCCTGCCATCACGGTCCGCAATGAACAGCTGATTTTCATCAATGGCCGGTACGAGGTTAATAAAATGCTTGTCGTCCCCGACACCAACACTGGTACTCCAGAGTTTTTTCCGCGGCACCGGGGCTTCAATATCCACCAGCGGTGCCGGCGGATCAGCGTTGTCATCGCCGCCAAGGATGCTTTCACCCCAGTTACCCAGGGTAGAGCACCCGGCCAGCAAGGCTGACAGCAGTATTACGAGGCTTTGCTTCACTCCTGCTGTTCTCCAGGGGCAACCGATGCCTGTTGCGTACCCTGGTATTTAAGCTCCAGAATGTAACGCCCTGGAGAGTCGGCAGCAGTCGCCGCCAGCGCTTCCTGGTAAGCCAGGTGTGCCGCAGGGATATCGCCACGCGCGATATTGACGTCACCCTTGACCTCTGTATACAGCGGGTCAAAGGCATTCCCGCTGACCGGCTCCTGCAACAGGGCCTCTGCAGCGTCGAGATCTTCCATGGCGATCAGTACGCGCGCAAGCCGCAGGCGTGCGGTGTCCCGGAAAATTTCCGACTTACTGTTATCAAGTACCCAGCGTAACTGTGCCTGCGCATCGTTCAGTTCACCGGCTTCAATTTTTATCTTCGCCATCGCCAGCGCTGCGAGCGTGGCATAGGGCGTGCCGCCATATTCCGAGACCAGCACCCCGGTCTTTTCAGCCACCGCCAGGGCATCACCGGTCTCCAGAGCACTCATCAGGGTCACGTAGATGTTCGATGCTGTCTGCGCATTGGTTTCCTGGTAGGAAAACCATGCCTTGCTGCCAAACAGAACTGCCAGACCAAGCACCACCCCGGTAATAATCGAGCTGCCATTTTCGCGCCACCACTTCTTGATCAGATCAAGGCGTTCTTCATCAGTTAAATTAGTATCCATCAATCACTCCTGTTACATGTATTTATAAATGTAGTGTCTGGTACATTGCTGCCCACTCTGCCGAAGGGAGAGGCGGCGCTCAATTAATATCCAGCAGCTCACCCAGTCGCCCCGGTACATCCTGTGTGGACAACACTTCCTGTTCAGCCTTGTTGCGCAACGGTTTCAGCAGCAGCACACCCTGTTCCGCTTCATCATCGCCCATTACCAGGGCATATTCCGCCCCGCTCTTGTCTGCCCGTTTAAACTGGCTTTTGAAACTGCCATTGCCGCAGTTACTCAGCAAGCGCAGCCCGGGCAGTGCGGCACGCAGGCTTTCTGCGAAAACCATGCCTTGCTGCACACCCCGGTCGCCGTTCAGCACCAGGTACACGTGTGGCGAACTCGCCGGTAACGCGACACCGGCAGTTTCCAGCAGGGCCAGCAAACGCTCCAGCCCCAGCGCAAACCCGATGGCCGGCGTCGGCTTGCCGCCGAGTTGCTCGACCAGTCCATCATAACGCCCGCCGGCACAGATGGTGCCCTGTGCGCCGAGCTGATCAGTTACCCATTCAAACACCGTCTTTGAATAATAATCCAGACCGCGCACCAGCCGCGGATTGACCTCGTAGGCAAGTCCGGCCCGGTCGAGCAAGCCGCATAATTCCGAAAAATGCGCCCTGGATTCCTCGTCCAGGTAATCCGGCAGCCTGGGTGCCGCCTCAATCAGCGACTGCATATCCGGATTCTTGCTGTCCAGTATGCGCAAGGGGTTACTCTCCAGACGCCGCCGACTGTCCTCATCCAGCGCCGCTTCATGTTCGCGCAGCCAGGCCACCAGTGCCGTACGGTATTCTGCCCTGGCTGCCGGTGTGCCCAGCGAATTGATCTGCAGTACCGCTCCCTTCAGGCCCAACCTGTCCCACATGCGCGCCGTCATAAAAATCATTTCAGCGTCAACATCCGGCCCGGCCATACCGAAGGCCTCGATACCGACCTGGTGAAACTGGCGGTAACGCCCCTTTTGCGGGCGTTCATGACGAAACATGGGACCGGCATACCAGAGCCGTTGCACCTGGTTATGCAACAAACCATGTTCCGTACAGGCACGCACACAGCTGGCCGTGCCCTCGGGTCGCAACGTCAGGCTATCACCGTTGCGGTCATCAAAGGTATACATTTCCTTCTCGACAATATCGGTCACTTCACCGATAGAACGTTTGAACAGTTCGGTCTTCTCCAGCAACGGCAGGCGAATTTCCTGGTAGCCATAGGCATGCGCAACATCGCGCAGCGTAGCCTCAAGATACTGCCAGGCTGATGACTCACCGGGGAGTATGTCGTTCATGCCTCGAACGGCCTGTAGTGTTTTGGCCATGTTTTATACGTGTATTGTCAAAAAGATCATGTTGAAGTGGTTAGCGATCAAGACACCGGCAACTACGGCCGGTTTACATCAAGTCTCTGTTAGTAAATTAGCGTTCCGTTTCCTGCGGCAACAGCAGTTGATTTGCCGGCGGCAGATCAAGATGGCCCGGTGTCTGTTCCTCACCGACCTGTCCACGCGACGCGATAAAGCGTTCGACGAAAGGATAGGCCAGCCATATCATAATCACGGCAAGCAGCAGCAGGATAATATTGCGAATCAACTTTGCCGACGGCAGGCGGACAGAGGACCTTTTCTCACTTATAGCGACCACTGTCAGTGGTGGCGGCTCACCGCTACTGTCCGCATAATCCCTGACCAGCTCGTCTTCCGGCAGCCCCACCAGGCGCGCATACCTGCGCAAATAGCCCTGCACGTAAATCGCTGCCGGTAATGCCGTCTTGTCATCCTGCTCCAGCGCTTTAACGATACTGACATCCAGCTTCAGCTCACCGGCAACCGTCTCGGCTGTCAGCATGCGCTCTTCTCTCGCAGCAGACAGGCGCTCGCCTATTGACATTTTACCGCTGTCAACCATGTTTTCGCTGCCATCATCGTCCTGACCGGCGCTCATTTTGCCACTCAAGCAGCAGTATCGCCTGCTCGCTTTTCGGAAATTTTTCTCTCAGCATGAGGGCGTACCGGCCCGAGGTAATTTCATCTTTCAGTGCATACTCGGTCCTGACGGCCAACCACAGGCTCTCGGGATTATGCTCGGAAACTTCCTGATAACGCTCCAGGTAGGCTCTTGCGCTCAGAAATGCGCCCTGCTCAAACTTGTAAATAGCCATCTGCAGCAGTGCCGGCGAAAATTTCTGATCCACTTGCAGCGCCTGGCGGAAATACTGCTCTGCCCGTACCGCATCCGGAATACGCTTGGCGCACAGCCCGGCGTTGGTCAGTGGCACTGCCGGTGTTGCATAGAAAGGATCCTTTGCCGCCGTCATAAACTCATCATTGGCTTCCTTGAAACGCCCCTGGAAGCACAGGAACTGGCCATAGTTATTGTGTCCGCCGGAATCCTTCGGATTGAGGTGCAATGCCTTCTTGTAATGTTTCTCGGCGAGCTTGTCGTCGCCCACCCTTTCATAAAGTACGGCAACCGCACCATGCGCCTGGGCGGAATCCGGATCCAGTTCCAGCGCCTTGTCAAGCTTGGTCAGTGACAACTCGTAATTACCTTTGCGAAGATATTCGATACCCAGCTGGGTATAGGCCGAGGCGGCCCGGGCCGCATTTTCCTGTTCGCGTTTGCGCTCTGCTGATGATGCGCAGGCAAGCAACGTTACCGCCATCACAATACATACAAGAACCTTTAGCGCCTTCATTGCATCACCGTCCGGTGTTTCAGCTGACTGCGTTCCCGGCGCCGCGTGCGGTCAATAAATTCACCGGCAAGCTGGCCACAGGCCGCATCGATATCATCTCCGCGGGTACGCCGTGTAATGGTAACGATCCCGGCACGGTTGAGTATTTCGAAAAAACGCTGGATACGGTTGCCGGAACTGCGCTGGTAACGGGTTTCAGGAAACGGGTTAAACGGAATCAGGTTTACCTTGGCCGGCACACCCTCCAGAACCCGCGCAAGCTGACGCGCATGGCTATCCGAATCATTGATGCCCGCCAGCATGACATATTCAAACGTGACCCGGCGCCTGCCCTCACCCACGTATTCCTTGCAGGCTTCCAGCAGTTCACTGATCGGGTACTTCTTGTTCAGCGGCACCAGCTGATCACGCAACAGGTCATCCGGCGCATGCAGTGATACTGCCAGGCTTACGTCGCAGTCTTCGCGCAGCTGCCGCAGCGCCGGAACAACACCGGCAGTACTCAGTGTAATACGGCGCTTCGACAGGCCGAAACCATAGTCATCCAGCATAATGCCCATGGCACGCACCACGTTGTCATAGTTCAGCAACGGTTCGCCCATGCCCATCATCACCACATTGGATATTCTACGTTCGCCATCGGTCGTCTGGCCGAGCGCCATCGCGGCCACCAGCACCTGCGAAACAATCTCACCGGTGGTGAGGTTGCGGTTAAAACCCTGCTGTGCCGTTGAACAAAAACTGCAATTCAACACGCAGCCGACTTGCGAGGAAACACACAGGGTGCCGCGATCCGCTTCCGGTATAAACACGGCCTCAATACAGTTGCCATCTGCCATCTGCAACAGCCACTTGCGTGAACCGTCTTCAGACAAATTGTCCGAAACCACCCTGGGCAAGCCGATGTCGGCAAGATCCTGTAGCCCGGCACGCAGGTTCTTGCTGATGTTGGTCATGGCTTCGAAGTCGGTAACGCCCTGGCCATAGATCCACTTCATTACCTGCGTGGCACGAAAAGGCTTCTCGCCGTGACCGGCAAAAAAATCCACCAGCCCTGCACGGTTCAGGTCAAGCAAATTTATTTTGTCGGTTGTGGTCATGGCTTGTGGCAGTGCGACTAGCGTGTGCGCGGACAGAGCCCGTCTTCGCCGAAAAAGAATTTGATTTCCTCGGCGGCCGTCTCGGGAGCATCTGAACCATGCACGGCATTCTCATCGACGGTCGTGGCGAAGTCTGCACGAATGGTGCCTGGATCAGCATCGGCCGGGTTGGTGGCCCCCATCAGCTCACGATTCTTGCTGATGGCATTCTCGCCTTCCAGCACCTGCACAACGACCGGGCCGGAGATCATAAAGCTGACCAGATCGTTGTAGAACGGACGTTCCTTGTGCACGGCATAAAAACCTTCAGCCTGCTCCTTTGAGAGCTGCAGCATCTTCGAAGCGACAATCCGCAGGCCGTTCTTCTCGAAGCGGCTTACGATCTCGCCAATGACATTCTTGGCGACTGCATCAGGCTTAATAATGGAAAAGGTTTGTTCTATGGCCATGCAACACTCCAGCTTAAAAGTACAAAACAAGAAACCCGCCAGAAAACGGGAGCTTAGTGAATAATTTCAATCGGGTAGTTTAAGCGGATGGCCGCCAACAGGCAATGACAAGGAGGTGTTTTATGAGGAAATTCGGCTGAAACTTCCCCTATATGCCAGAAGCTTGATTGCTCCTGTAGGAGCGGACCATGTCCGCGATGGTTTTTTATACACCGCAATCGCGGACATGGTCCGCTCCTACAGGGATCGCAACCGCTCATTCGTGACTGGAATCAGCTGAATACCCGCCGGGCGGTCTCACCGATCAGTGCCGGATTACGCACCACGTGCACACCCAGTTCTTCCATCAGGTCCATTTTGGCATTGGCAGTATCCGCCTCACCGGAAATGATGGCGCCGGCATGCCCCATGCGGCGTCCCGGCGGTGCTGAAACACCGGCAACAAAACCCACCACCGGCTTGCTCATGTTTTCCTTCGCCCAACGGGCTGCATCCACTTCCTGCGGACCACCAATCTCGCCGATCATGATGACAGCCTCGGTCTCGGGATCATCCTCAAAGGCACTCAGCACGGTGACAAAGTCAGTACCGTTTACCGGATCACCGCCAATACCCACCGAGGTGGTCTGTCCCATGCCCAGTTCTGACATCTGCTGCACAGCCTCATAGTTGAGAGTGCCGGAGCGCGATACCACACCGATGCGACCCGGGGTATAGATATGGGACGGCATAATGCCCACCTTGCAGGCATCCGGCGTAATGATGCCCGGCGTATTCGGGCCGATGATGATGGCATTCTTGTCAGCGGCGTAACGTTTCACACGAACCATGTCCTGCACCGGGATGCCGTCAGCGATGACGACAACCACGCCGACACCTGCCTCCAGCGCTTCCATGATGGCATCAGCTGCAAACGGCGGCGGCACAAAAATACCACTGACATCGGCACCGGTCTTTTCAACCGCCTGATGTACGGTATCAAACACCGGCAAGCCGAGGTGTTCCTGACCGCCCTTGCCCGGCGTAACACCGCCAACCACCGTGGTGCCATTTTTCATGGACTCCTCTGCGTGGAACGTCGCGTGCTGACCGGTAAATCCCTGAATAATGACCTTCGAATGTTTATGTACAAATACGCTCATGCCGACGCCTCCAGTGATGCCATTACTTTCGTGGATGCATCGTCGAGATTATCCGCCATGATAAAAGGAAAACCCGAAGCTTCCAGAATAGGGGCGCCCTTCTCTACATTGGTACCCGCCAGGCGCACAACAATCGGTACGCTGATGTCCTGATCACGCATGGCCTGAACCAGGCCCTCGGCAATCCAGTCGCAACGGTTAATACCGGCAAAGATATTCACCAGGATAATTTTTACATTTGGATCCTGCAGCACAATACGAAACGCATTACCTACTTTTTCCGGCGAGGCGCCGCCGCCCACATCCAGAAAGTTGGCAGGCTTGCCACCATGAAAACTGATCGAGTCCATCGTTGCCATGGCGAGACCGGCGCCATTTACAATACAGCCGACGTTACCATCGAGCGCAATGTAATTGAGACCGTGGCCAGTCGCTTCAACCTCTTTTGAGTCTTCTTCGTCAAAGTCCCGCAACTCCGTGATCGTCGGGCGTCGGTACATGGCGTTACTGTCAAAAGACATCTTGGCGTCCAGCGCCATTAGCTTGCCATCGCCAAGTTCAGCCAGCGGGTTAATTTCGGCGAGCAACGCATCCTTCTCCCGGAAACATTTGTACAGTGCCTGCATCAGTTTTGCTGCTTCACTGATCTGCTGCCCCCGCAGGCCGATTTTTGCGGCGATTTTGCGACACTGAAAACCGGCCAGCCCGATTGCCGGGTCAACCGCTTCCCGGATCACACGATCAGGATCAGTTTTTGCAACCTCCTCGATATTCATGCCACCGGACGCCGAGGCAATCACGGTGATACGTTGTGTTGCCCGGTCAATGACCAGGCCGAGGTAATATTCTTTCTTGATATCGCAGGCCTGCTCAACCAGTACACGTTGCACCAGCCGGCCTTCCTCGCCGGTTTGCGGGGTGACCAGCTGCATACCTATCATCTCATCGGTGAACTGCCTGACTTCATCCAGGGATTCAGCTACCTTGACGCCGCCTCCCTTGCCACGCCCGCCCGCATGAATTTGCGCCTTTACGACCCCGCGCTCGCCACCGAGGTCTTCTGCAATCGCGACCGCATTATCAACATTATGTGTAACACGACCATCGGGAACCGCTACGCCATAACCGCGCAGCAACTCCTTGGTCTGGTATTCATGAATATTCAAGAGACTTCTCCGCTTGCTGTTGTATTACTGGCGGGCTGCAAGTGACTGCTCGATCTGTACAGCCTTGTCGACCATTACCTGTGCCTGGCGAATGGATGCGGCGTCAATCAGACGACCATCCAGCGACACGGCACCCTTGCCCTCGGCCGCGGCTTCTTTCATCGCCACCAGGATACGGCGTGCGCGGTCAACTTCAGCCGCAGGCGGGGTAAACACTTCGTTTGCCAGTGCAACCTGTGACGGGTGGATGGCCCACTTGCCCTCAACGCCCAGCGCAGCAACACTGTTTGATACCGCCCGGTAGCCATCCGGGTCGTTGAAATCACCAAACGGGCCATCGATCGGGCGCAGACCATAGGCGCGGCAGGCAACCACCATGCGTGAAATCGCATAATGCCACTGGTCGCCCCAGTGACGTTCACGTGCGCCTTCATTGTCAGGATGCGTCAACATGTAGTAATCAGGGTTTGCACCGCCCATGCTGGTGGTGCGCGCCTGGGTTGACGCCGCGTAGTCCGCAACGCCAAACACCATCGCCTCCATGCGTTCCGGACAGGT
>DAOVVG010000060.1 GCA_030632175.1 Gammaproteobacteria bacterium | reverse complement strand
TGAAGCTGGCAGTGATACCGTCAACACGGGCGCGATCAAGGCTGTTTCCCGGTTCACGCAGGCATACAGTCTTGAAAACCTTCTCAACCTGGCAGCGTGCAAAGGCCTCGCTGCTGGCGAGTTCTACACCGAGTGACTTCGCACCATCGCCGGATCCCGGCAGGCCACCGTCCCATCCCAACAGCGCGTTCTTCCCTGAGCGCCAGTAGTTGTCCCAGTGATCGTCGGGTGTGACGAATCCATATTTGAAGGTGTTCTCGTTAATGCGGTACTTGGGCTGTGTAACGCCGGGCGTGAACTCGATACTTTGTGAACCCGAATCGAAATTGTAGTAGGCAAATGCCTGCGCCATGGGGTCCATGCCGCTGTGACAGCCGACGCAGGAGTTTAAAAATATTCTGCTGTCACCACCGGGACTGCGTGATACATCCTGCCGGACGCGGTCTGGTGAGCGGGATACATCCTTAACCTGCTCCAGGTCGTTGCACAGGTGATTCAGCAAGGTAAAGCGAAACATGGCCCGGTTGGTGCCATCTGTAAAAAATGCTTCCGCGGCAGCGCGAGATGTCATTATCCCGGCTGTCGCAGTTGCTGGCAGCCCGTAACGCAGTGACTGAATATCAGCGACCAGATTGCCCTGCAGGTCTATCCCCTGCTCTTCGAGGGCAAGGTAGTGGTCATTACTTGATTGCAGGTTTCCCGGTAACCCGAGAGATGCATCGCCCACATAGAGAAGATCAGCCGATAGCAACTGGTTAAATGGCACCTCGTCACGAACCATACCGATAACCGTTGCGGTGTAATCATTTAGCGGTGCAAACAAGGTGCGATCACGATTAGTCCATGGCGTTGCGAAATTCTTCAGCGTTACATTGTAAAAAGCACTGTTATCCATTGCGATCAGTGCGGCACTAGTGTCGTTACCGGCTACCAGTTGTACTTCCATTGAATCAAGGACTGTCTCTGTCGGTGGTACACCGGCAATTCGGTCATGTATTCTTTTTGCCTGCCTGCGTTCAAGGTCTCCTGCATACGTGGTTGTATAACCGTGCATCAGCAAGCAGGTAATCAATATATGAATAACTCTGTTTGTAAAACAGGAAAGCCGTGAATTAGTCATAACCTCATCCTGAAATATTGTTAGTAACGAATGACCGTGCTTGCGTGGTTGTAAATTCTGAAGGCAGACCGCGCGGTCTTCTGTGATTCAAGTCTCGGAACGTCATTCGATTCCTGCTCTATAGTTCAATTGCGATCCGGTATGTAGGCAGAACGCGATGCAGTTCACCTTTCAGGTCAGCTGGCTTGCGCGGTCGCAGTAATCGAATTAGTGGTCACAAGGGCGTGCAGGCCTGTCTGTTTTTATCAGGGGGTAACATGAAATTAACTGCCAGATACACACGGCGTAGCGTTAACAGTATGCAGTCAGTTGCTCTGAGCGGCCTGACTGTACTGCTGGTTGCCTGTGGTGATGGCGGTAGCAGCAGCGGACAAAGTCCTGATCCACTGATAGAAGATATCGGTATCGCCTATGTACGTCGCCCGCTGAGTTTCGACAGTAATGACGAGCTGATAAAACCGGATACGCGTGAGGTGATGAGCTTCACCCCCGGTGGCGACCTGTTCTACAGGGAACTTGCTTCACCCAGCGGCGCTGTGCGAAACGTGACCGACTCGTTTACCGGTGGTCTGGGGGATGTGCGTGATGTCGAGGTTTCCTATGACGGCAATCTGCTGCTGTTTTCAATGCGGGCCCCTGAAATCCCCGATGCAGACCCGGAAGACCAGCCAACCTGGAATATCTGGGAGTACGATATTTCCGGAAACCGGTTGCGCCGGTTAATCCCGGCCGATGTTAATGCAGAAGCCGGTCAGGATATCTCACCGCACTATCTTCCTGACGGACGAATTATTTTTTCATCCACACGCCAGCAGCAGACAAAAGCGATCCAGCTTGATGAAGGCAAGCAGCAATATTCAGCGCTTGATGAGGATCGCAATGAATTTGCAGCAGTTCTGCATGTGATGAACAGCGATGGCGGTGATATCCATCAGGTTTCCTTCAACCAGAGCCATGATCTTGATCCGCTGGTTGTGAGAAGCGGAGAAGTTGTCTTCAGTCGCTGGGACAATATGGGTAATCGCGACGCTATCTCTCTGTACAGGATGCACCCGGACGGCTCGGAACTGCAACTGCTGTACGGTGCACACAGTCACGATACCGGGACCAATGGTAATGATGTGCATTTCCTGCAGCCGCGGGAACTGCAGAACGGACACTTGCTGACGGTACTGCAACCCAGAGTGCTGCTGCCAACCGACGATCCGGATACATTCGATGAAATAATAGCGGATAACGGGGATCTGCTGGAAATCGATATTGCGGACTACATAGACAATACCGGACCGACAGCAGTGAACCAGGGCATCCTTGCCGGCCCTGCCCAGAAGTCTGCCGTCATCAACAAGGTTTTCACGGATGGCGCCATCTCACCCGGTGGCGTGTTCCGTTCAGCCTGGCCCCTGCACGATGGCACAAACCGTGTGCTCGTCAGCTGGAGTCAGTGCAGGCTGCTGGAAAACAACCTGATCGTACCCTGCCTCCCTGACAGTCTGGCTGCACAGTCTGCGGTCGAGGCAGACCCGGTATACGGAATATTCCTGTACGACCGGCGCAGTGACACTCAGCTGCCGGTTGTTGTTGCGAAAGACGGCGTTATGTATACCGATGTCGTTGCTGCGGAGCCCCGTGATCTGCCGGAAATTCTATTTGACAAGCAACCGGGAATCGAACTTGACCAGCAACTCGCAGATGACGGAGTTGGCATACTGAATATTCGCAGTGTCTATGATGTGGATGGTGTGGATACCGCCGTTCCGGATATCGTTACACTGGCCGATCCAGGATTGACTCCCACGGATACACGCCCTGCCCGTTTCCTGCGTATCGTCAAGGCGGTCGGCATCCCTGATGATGAGGTCAAGGATGTGCCGAGTACCGCGTTTGGGCGCAGTCAAAGCCAGCTCATGCGTGAAATCATCGGTTATGTGCCGGTGCAGCCGGATGGATCGGTCAGGGTGCAGGTGCCGGCAAACGTCCCGCTTGCCATCAGCGTGCTGGACAGTGAAGGCAGGCGCATTACCGCACGGCATCAAAACTGGCTGCAGGTACGTGCCGGCGAGACAGTTAACTGTAACGGTTGTCATGATCATGACAGTGGCTCGCCGCATGGGCATCCGCAGGGGCCTGTTTCAGTTTATCCGGGTGCGCTCGCGACCGGTCCGTCATTTCCCAATACCGAAGCCGCCCTGTTTGCCGATTTTGGCGAAACCATGGCAGAGACACTGACGCGGCACGATGTGTTTGCGCTGGTCCCGGACATGAACGTCATCTATGACGATGTCTGGACAGATGACAGCGGCAGTCTTGTCAAGACACCGTCATTTACATTTTCCTATGCAGACCTGCAAACACCGGCGCCTGTCTCACAGACATGTCAGGATGACTGGAGAGCTAACTGCCGCACGATTATCAATTACGAAGCGCATATTCATCCGTTGTGGAACCTTGACCGGGGGGTAAATACCTGTACGGCCTGTCATACCACTGCCACCGGCACCCGGGTCCCGGATGCCCAGCTGGACCTGACTGATGGTCTGTCAGCCGACGAGTCAGATCATTTCAAGGCGTATCGTGAATTACTGTTTAACGATAACAAGCAGGAGCCCGGCGCAGGCGGTCTACAGGACGTGATGGTTGATGGCCCGCTTGATCCCCTGACGAATTTGCCGACGCGGGTACCTGTGACTGTAAGCCCGTCTATGTCAGCGGCCGGTGCAAGGGCAAGCCGCGCGATCATGAACCAGTTCGATGCGGGTGGCAGCCATGTCGGTCGACTTGATCCTGCAGAGCTACGCCTGCTGGTCGAGTGGCTGGATATCGGTGCGCAGTATTACAACGATCCATTTGCGGTACCGGATAACTGACACCCTGCCGTATGTGTGTGCAACAGCTTGTCAGGGATGGATATGCCATGTGGCTGCTAACGGCTGCCATTATCCTGCTGCAGTGCTTTATAACTACCGAAGCGCTTGCGGATGATGAGTATTACAAGGTCGTGGTGGCAGAACCTTACATGGAGATGCATACCGGCCCCGGTCGCGGATATCCGGTGTTTCATGTTGTCGACCGGGGTGATGAGGTTGAGGTGATCAAGCGTCGTACTGACTGGTTCATGGTGCGTACGAAAAGAGGCAAGGAAGGTTGGGTGAGGCGTGCAGAGATGGAACTGACATTAACCCCTGAAGGAGAGAAAACGATGTTCGCGGAAGCCGGATTCGGCGATTTCTCCCGACGACGCTGGGAAGGTGGTGTGCTGGCCGGTGACTTTGACGGTGCGGACATCATGACAGTGTATGCAGCTTATGCCATGACACAGAATTTCTCGGCAGAATTATCAGTATCCCAGGTCTTTGGCGATTTTTCGGACGCAATTATCGGCAGGGTGACTCTGGTTGCGCAACCTTTCCCCGAATGGCGGCTGTCACCGTTTTTCTCGCTGGGTGGCGGACTTATCTATACAGACCCGAATGTGACGCTGGTTGATGAAAGTGACAGGACTGATCAGATTGCCAGTGCCGGTGTTGGAGTCAGGCTGTACTTGACGCGCCGTTTTATGGTGCGCGCAGAGTACAAAAACAATGTCATTTTTCAGGACAAGAATGACAACCAGGAGATCGACGAATGGAAAGCAGGCTTCGCATTTTTCTTCTGAAGTCAATCAGTGTATTGACGCTTCTCGGGCTGTTTTCAGGGTGCTCCCTGATGCCGGTTGATGATGCCCCGTATGAGGATTCCGAGCCGGTCATCAAGCCGCAGCTGGAGCGGCGCACGATTACCGAGGCTGATATCGACAGTGAAGACTTTGAGGCAAGCGCCTTTGTCGGCGTCATGAGTATCGAGGATTTCGGCAGCAACGTCGTCTATGGCGCCCGTCTTGCCTATCACATCACGGAAGACTTCTTTACCGAGGCATCTATTGGTCGAACGGAAGCCGATGAAACCAGTTTCGAGACATTAAGCGGCGGCGCACAAATTCTGTCAGACAGTCAGCGCGAGTTGACCTACTACAACATCTCGCTGGGTTACAACATTCTGCCGGGTGAGGCCTTTATAGGCAAAGGGCATGCCTATAACAGCGCACTGTATGTCATTGCCGGTGTGGGTAATACCGAGTTTGCTGATGACAGTCATTTTACCGTGAATGTCGGCGCCGGCTATCGTTTTCTGATGACTGACTGGATAGCACTGCACGTCGATTTTCGGGACCACATCTTTGATTCTGATTTACTTGGCAAGGACAAGACCACCCATAACCTTGAGGCAACGGGTGGTATCAGTTTCTTTTTCTGACAGGAGATGGTTATGAAAAATAATGTATCTAATACTCTAAAGACATGGTTGGGTATTACGGCGGCCATTCTGATGATTGTAAGCCCGGTGACGGCAGGCATGAAAGAAACGGCTGCCCCGGACTTTACCCTCAAGAGTGTCGAAGGTGAAAACCTGAAGCTGAGTGAATACCGGGGTGAAGTTGTATTAATCAACTTCTGGGCTTCATGGTGTGGGCCGTGTCGGCAGGAGATGCCGGTGCTTAGCGAGCTGCATGACAAGTACAAGGCGCTGGGATTTACCGTACTGGGTGTCAATGTCGAGGAAGACTCAACCAGGGCAAGAAAATTGTTGCAGGAGATGTCTGTGAGTTTCCCGGTACTGCTCGACAATGAAAGTGTTGTCAGCAAGCAGTATGACGTCGTTGCCATGCCGAGTACGGTGCTGGTGGACCGGAATGGCAATATGCGTTATCTCCACAAGGGTTATAAACCGGGCCTCGAAGACGTTTATCTACAACAGGTACGGGACCTTATCAGGGAATGAATGCCCGAATGAATATTACCTTGTGGCTAATGGCTGTTTGCAGCCTGCTACTGTCGGGTTGTGCAAGCGTTGAACCGTGGGTGAAACCCTATGAGCGTGCCCACCTTGCAGATCCAATAATGAATTTTCAGCGGAATCCCGTCTCCTCATCCTACATGACACATGTTTACCAGGCGCGCGAGGGTGCGCGGGGTGCAGAAGGCGGACACGGTGGTGGCTGTGGTTGCAACTAGCACCATGAAGTTGTGCCTGTTGCTCTTGTGCCTGTTATGTGGCGCATTACCGACGTACGCCGGTGTATTGCCCGATGATCGCGCCGATGCGCTATATCACTCCTACGACGGTGGTGGTGTCGAGATCACCGGTCCGTCTGTGCTGGTGCTGAAAAAAATTGGTCAGAATGTAGCGCTAAGCGGCAATTATTATGTGGACTCTATCAGTAGTGCATCCATTGATGTGGTGACAACCGCCAGTAAATACAGTGAGGACCGGACGGAAGTTTCTGCCGGTGCCGACTATATGCATGGCGATTCCATCATGAGTGTTTCCTATACCAACAGTGATGAAGATGATTACCAGTCCGACACGGCCAGCTTTGGCGTCAGTATGGATATGTTCGGCAATATGACGACCGTGTCACTCGGTTATGCGCGCAGCTGGGATACAGTCGAGAATAATAATGATCCAACCTTTTCAAAAGATGTTGACCGGCAGAATTACAAGGTAGGCCTGTCACAGGTTTTGACTAAAGATATGATCATGGAGTTAAATTACGAGCTAATAACGGATGAGGGATATCTGAATAACCCCTACCGCTCTGCCCGCTATGTTGACCCTACCAGTCCAATTGGCTACAGCTACGAACCAGAGGTTTACCCGAACACGCGTACCAGCAACGCGGTAGCCGTGCGCTCGATGTATTATTTACCTTACCGGGCTGCGACCTATGCCGAGTATCGCTTCTTCGACGATAGCTGGAATATTACCGCCCATAATATTGAAATCGGTTATGTACACCCGTTGCCGAGCGGCTGGGTACTTGAGGGACGCTACCGCTACTACACGCAGAATGCGGCAGATTTTTACAGTGACCTGTTCCCGCGGCAGGATTCGCAGAACTTTCTGGCGCGTGACAAGGAATTGAGTGAATTTACCAGTAATACCATCGGCTTTACGATTAGTTACGATTTCGTGCAGAATGGCTGGTATGCAATTGACCGTGGCAGCATCAATTTCGCCTACGACCATATTATGTTTGATTACGATGATTTTCGCGATTTACGCGACAAAAATGCACCGGTCGGCAAGGAACCGCTTTATGACTTTTCGGCTGATGTGGCGCAGATATTTGTCTCAATATGGTTTTGAGATAAAGAATATAACTGCATGTTATAAATATATAAAAGTACGAAGATCAGTGGTTTGTAAAGTGCGGTTGATGTCTTTTGCAGCTGGCAGCAGCTTGCTGGATGCGTAGCCTTATTCAACTAATCCTGCTTGTTAGCCTGGCGGGCTGTGCCTCGCCGCAGGTGCAGGAAAACTCGAATACCTCACAGATACCAGCGTTGACGTCCACCTACGCAATTATGTCGGATGGCTACCAACTACCCGTGACGGCGTGGGAGGCAGACGCGCCGCAGGCGGTATTCCTTGCGCTGCATGGTTTTAATGATTACCGCAATGCCTTTGATGGTCCGGCACGGTTCTTCGCAACCCATAACATCATGACCTATGCCTATGACCAGCGTGGCTTTGGTGAAACCGCACAGCGCGGACTCTGGCCTGGCGACAATGTGCTGGAATCTGACGCAGCCAGTATGGCAAGTCTGATCTGTGACAAGCACCCGGACCTGCCCCTGTTCCTGCTGGGTGAAAGCATGGGTGGTGCGGTTGCCATCAACATGCAGCAAGCAGCACCCTGTATAGCTGGCATGGTGCTGGCCGGCCCGGCCGTGTGGGGCTGGCAAACGATGCCCTTCTGGCAACGTAATACCTTGAAACTTGCCGCGCATGTTGTGCCCGCCAAAACCCTCACGGGTGAGGGCCTGGAAATAACGCCCTCGGATAACATAGAGATGTTGCGTGCTCTTGGGCGCGACCCACTGGTTATCAAGGCAACACGTATTGACACGATGTATGGCCTCACCAACTTGATGGAAGAGGCGTTGTTGTCGAGCCCACAGCTGGCAGTACCCACGCTGATACTCTATGGCGAGAAAGACGAGATCATCCCGCATGACCCTACCTGCGTGATGCTTGAGCGGTTGCCGGAGCAGTCGTCTACCCGGTTTGTTCTCTATCCGGACGGTTATCACATGTTGCTGCGGGACCTGCAGGCGGATGTCGTTTTGCGTGATGTGGTCGTCTGGGTGAGCGATCAGGCAGCTGCCCTGCCTTCGGGGAAGATAGTTACCAAAAACTCCAGCGAGGTAGCAATTCTTTGCCGGTAATGCCGGTTATCCAGATTATGAATGCTGTTACGGTTTCTTTTTGCGTACCTTCTTCTTGACGCTTCTTTTAGGCTTCACACGCTTTTTACTGCGGACTTTCACCTTGATGTCGCTTTTCTTTTTTGGACGTTTACTTGCGCCAGCCGGCTTCGCGTCCTTGTCGAAACGGGAGATCTTTAATAGCTGCCCCCCTACCCAGGCCTTTCTTAAATTGTTAAATGCCCCCTTGGGCATGCCCTTGGGTAAATCAACCAGGCTGTAGTCATCGAAAATACTGACGCGGCCAATGTGCTGGCTATCGAGTCCTGCCTCGTTTGCGATGGCACCGACGATATTGCCGGGCTTGACCTTGTGGTTGTGCCCTACTTCCAGGCGAAAGCGTTCCATACCTTCTTCGGGTGGGGAATCTTTCCTGGTGGTTCGAGCGTCGGGCTTGCCACGGGCCTGTTTTCTGCGAGGTGGTCTGTCACCGCTGTCCCAGCTTTTATCTGCCTTGCGTTGCGGTTTGTTTTGCAGTAACAGCGGTGTATCACCCTGTAACAACTGTGCAAGCGCCGCAGCTATTTCCTGGGCGGGTATATTGTGTTCCTGCTGGTATTGTTCAATCAGTTGGGTAAATAATCCTAAATCCTCATTCGCAAGTGTATCGGTAATGCGCTGCTGGAATTTTGCAATACGCTTGTCATTGATCAGTTCAGTTGAAGGCAGTTCCATGAGGGAGATTTTCTGCCGGGTGGCTTTTTCAATAGCACCCAGCATACGCCTTTCACGCGGAGCAACGAACAGGATGGCCTCGCCTTTTCGACCAGCGCGACCGGTACGACCAATGCGGTGTACATAGGCTTCCGTATCATAGGGGATATCGTAATTGATTACGTGACTGATGCGTTCCACATCGAGACCACGCGCTGCGACATCGGTGGCAACCAGTATATCCAGCTTGCCATTTTTTAATTGCTTAATGGTGCGTTCGCGCTGACTTTGCGGGATATCACCATTGAGTGCTGCCGTTTCATAACCACGCGCTGCAAGCTTTTCTGATAACTCTACTGTTGACGTTTTGGTGCGCACGAAAACCAGCATGGCATCAAATTGCTCGGCTTCAAGAATACGGGTTAAGGCATCCAGTTTGTGCATACCACTCACTGGCCAGAAACGCTGGTGAATAGTATCAACCGTGGTGGTTTTAGTCTGAATGGTTACCTGGACAGGTTTATTTAAGTGTCGCGTAGCTATGCGCCGAATCTGTTGTGGCATGGTGGCCGAGAACAACGCAATTTGTCTGTCTGCTGGCGATTGTTCCAGTACCCATTCCACATCATCGATAAAACCCATGCGCAGCATTTCATCGGCTTCGTCCAGCACCAGTGCGCTGAGATTGTCCAGTTTCAGGGTGCCACGACGCATGTGATCCATAACACGACCGGGTGTACCAACCACCACATGTACACCACGTTTCAGGGCCTGTATTTGTCCACGGTAGTCCTGGCCACCATATACAGGTAATACATGAAAGCCTTTCAATTGCTTTGCGTATTTCTGAAAGGCTTCCGCCACCTGGATTGCGAGTTCGCGGGTAGGCGCAAGCACCAGCACCTGCGGATCTTTTTGTTTTAAATCGAGGTTGGATAATAACGGCAGGGCAAAGGCTGCGGTTTTACCAGTACCGGTCTGCGCCTGACCGATTATGTCTTTACCTTCCAGCAATAGCGGGATCGTCTGCGCCTGTATAGGCGACGGGGTTTCATAACCCACTTCATCAAGGGCCTTGAGGAGTTGTTTGTTCAGCGCTAATTCGTTAAAAGCGGTTACCGTATCGGTAGTCATGTGCGGTGCCTGGGACGGATGGTATGCGCGGAGCGCCAGAGGTTTTTCGGGTATCCTGAATGCCCCTGCTTGAAGTGAACCCGGGTAAAATCAGGAGGGCTGCGTAGTGTACCGGCTTATGTGCTATGTTTCATGCTTTAATTGAGTACAAGACGGTCGCGTCGTGGCTGGCGTGACATCTCACCCGCCGGCTGTAATTTATTGATTAATGAACAGATTGCACTGAACCTCGCCCCTGTGGCTGGCCACCTGTTTGTTTTGCTTGAGGGCCGCCATGAACTACAGTTAAGGCACGCGGTCGTCAAACATTCCAGCTTGCACGGACGCCTGTACGGAAAAATACCAAGGAGTACATAAATGGGATTATTACTAAAAATAATTGGTGTTATCTGGGCCATTATTGGCGTGAGTAATATCTTAATGAGTCCGTTGTTCC
>DAOVVG010000042.1 GCA_030632175.1 Gammaproteobacteria bacterium | reverse complement strand
TGGCGGCAACAACGCGGCGGCAATGGCAACACCGGCCAGCGTGCCAGCCACATTCGGACGCCCCATGGCATAGGCGGCCACCATGCCGGAAGCCAGCGCAATCAGCAGATCCAGCACATCCGGATCGCCGCGTGCCTCTATTTCCATAGACGGTTCAAAGCCGGGGTTAAGCGCCCCGATAAACAGTGACGCCGCCAGACCGATGACTATGCCCAGCCCGCAAACAGCAAGCGCATTGCGAAACAATTGCAGGTTTCCCTGCGCCAGCGCGAAACCTGCCGCCAGTAACGGACCCATTAACGGCGCAACCAGCATGGCGCCAATTACTACCGCAGTGGAACCTTCCAGCAGACCCAGCGAGGCCAGTGTCGCGGCCAGCAACATCATCACAAAGAAATCGACACCGCCGTCTGCACCGACTGCAATGCGCTCTACCAGCTGCTTGCGTTCGTCGCGTTCCAGTGTCGGAAAAAAATTGTAGATGCGTTCCCGCAGGCGCGGTTTTTCAGAGGGTTCGTTCATTATGAGATGGTGAAATGTATCCTGTTACGATCGACGCGATTGATGGGTACGTCACTGCGTTGCTTTACCCATCCTGCGAACTCTATATTTTCTACTGCTGCAGGAGCGCATCTCGTGCGCGATCACTGCCGAATCAACCTAATCGCGGACAAGGTCCGCTCCTACAGTCACAGCATCATTCGCCGGTTAGTTGATATGTTCCAGGATACCGTCGAGTTCGTCGAGGCTGTTGTAACTGATTTCCAGCTTTCCCTTACCGCCGCGTCCCTGCCGGATAGCCACACGGGCACCCAGCTTGTCGGCCAGGTCTGTCTCAAGATGTTGAATATTAGCGTCTTTTTTGACAGGCGCCGATTTAACCGGCTGCGGCCGCTGCAGCGACTTCACCAGCCCCTCGGTGGCACGCACCGTCAGACCGCGATTGACTACCTGGCGCGCCGCCTCCACCTGCTGTGCGCCGCGCAGAGCCAGCAACGCCCGGGCATGACCCATTTCCAGGGCGCCCTTTTCGACCATGTCCTTAACTGCATCGTCCAGGTCCAGCAACCGCAGCAGATTGGAGACAGCCGCCCGTGAACGGCCCACTGCTTCTGCAGCCTGTTCATGGGTAATTTCAAATTCGCGGATCAGGCGCTCCAGCGCACGCGCCTCTTCCAGCGGATTCAGGTCTTCACGCTGGATATTTTCGATCAGCGCAATGGCAATGGCTGCGCGGTCGTCCACCTCGCGGACTACCGCCGGAATCTCGTGCAGACCGGCCAGTTGCGAGGCACGCCAGCGACGCTCACCGGCGATGATTTCATAACGACCCTCGCCGACACTACGCACCACGATTGGTTGAACCACGCCCTGCGCGGTAATGGAGTCGGCAAGATCCTGCAGTGATTCCTGGTGCATATCGACACGCGGCTGGTACCTGCCACGTTCAATAATATCGACCGGGAGCATACGCAATGCGCCATCCACTACAGCTGCTTCAGCTACGTTTTCGGTAGCCGGCACGGCCTTGAGTTCAGGGGGCGTAGCGGTGGCTGATTCCGCTAAAGACTGCGGTGCGGCACGCGAAGCCGACCCCAGTAATGCATCCAGACCCCTGCCCAAACCCCGTTTTTTCGCTGCCATGTCAGTTACCGTTTTTTTAATTAAATCATATGATTAGGAAGGCCTGTGTCTGACCGGTTGTCAGGCAGCGCCGGACTCCGCAGCAGCTTCTGCCACATCAGCGTGACGCCGCAGGTACTCGCCGGCAAGCGCCAGGTAGGCCCGCGCCCCCCGTGAGCCCTTGTCATAGCACAGCACCGGCAGACCGTGGCTGGGTGCTTCCGCCAGACGGACATTTCGGGGAATAATGGTGCGATACAGCTTGTCGCCAAAATGCTCCTGCAATTGCGCTGAGACATCATTGGCGAGGTTGTTGCGCGCATCGTACATGGTGCGCAACAGGCCTTCGATTTCCAGCTCCGGATTAATGCTGGCGCGCACCTGCTCAATGGTATCAAGCAACGCGGACAGCCCTTCCAGCGCATAGTATTCGCACTGGATCGGGATCAGAACACTGTGCGCCGCGGCCAGCGCATTGACCGTCAGCATACTGAGTGATGGCGGACAGTCGATGATGATCAGGTCATAATCATTTTGTACATAGGTCAGCGCGGCGCGCAGGCGGCGCTCCCGATCACCCTTCTCCAGCAACTCCACTTCGGCTGCAGTCAGGTCCGCATTACCGGGCAACAGGTCATAGCCGGCATCCGGTGCATCCACGATCACCTCACGAATGTCGGCCAGCCCCATCATCATGTCATAGCCGGTTTTCTCCGTCTCATACTTGTCTATGCCGCTACCCATGGTGGCATTTCCCTGGGCGTCCAGATCAATCAGCAACACACGCCGACCGGTTTCAGACAACGATGCGGCCAGATTGACACTGGTGGTGGTCTTGCCGACCCCGCCCTTCTGGTTGGTTACTGCGATTATCCGTCCCATATCAGGTGGCCTGTTGATCGTCGCCAGCGTGCATGATGACCAGGTGCCGCTCTGCATCCAGTCCCGGTACCTTCAGTGCAACAATGTCGTCTATCACCGTCTTGTCTTCGAGGCATTCAACCTCGGTCATGGGATAGACGCCCTTCATTGCAAGCATTCTGCCGCCGTCCGCACACAAGCGTGCCGCATAACGATAGAAGTCTGGTAAATCGGAAAAAGCGCGGCAGGTAATGGTGTCAAACAGACGCTCCGGCTGATACTCCTCAATGCGCGCATCCTCCAGCGTGACATTGTCCAGACCCAGTATACCGAGCGTTTGCCGCACAAATCGCAGCTTCTTGCTGCTGCTGTCCAGCAGTACAAATTCCCTTTCCGGGCAGGCAATTGCCAGCGGAATACCCGGCAATCCGGCGCCGGTGCCAATATCCAGAATGCGGTCGCCGTGCAGGTGCGGCAGGACAGTGAGGCTGTCGAGCACATGCCGGGTGACGATATCTGCCGGCTTGCGCACCGAGGTCAGGTTATAAACCCGGTTCCAGTTCATCAGCTCGGTGACATAAGCCATCAGCAGCTGGTCGTCGCCCAGCCTCTGCTCCAGACCCAGTTCAGCGAGCCCCTCATCAAGCAATTCACCGTAGTCGACCACGGTGGTGTTTCGTGCCTTGCGGTTGCGATTGTAGAGTCCGGTATGCATGGCCTGTTATCGAAGTATTATCATTAAGCGCGCTTGCGTGCCGCCCTGTGCCGTTTCATGTGTATCAGCAACAGCGACACCGCTGCCGGCGTGACGCCGGGTATGCGTGCTGCCTGACCAATGGTTTCCGGTCTCACGGCTTGCAGCTTTTCACACACTTCATTGGAAAGCCCCCGGACCACATTGTAATCGAAATCCATGGGTAAAGGTTGCTCCTGATGACGCTGTTGTCGTTCAATCTCGGCCTGTTGCCGTTCCAGGTAACCGGAATACTTTGCCTGTATCTCGATCTGCTCGGCGATCCCGGCATCGGCCACTGCCGGACCCAGTCCTGCAACAGCAGTCAGCGTAGCGTAATCCAGTTCGGGTCTGCGCAACAAATCACTGGCACGCTGTTCACGCGCCAGCGGTTTCTCAAGACGTGCGGACAATGCGCCGGCCTGCGGCGAACCCGGTCGCACCAGCAGTGACTGCAAACGCTGCTGCTCACTTTCAATGGCCGCACGGCGCGCGGTAAATACCTGCCAGCGACGCTCATCAACCAGCCCCAACTCACGACCCACCGGCGTCAGGCGCAAATCTGCGTTGTCCTGCCGCAGTGACAGGCGGTATTCGGCACGGCTGGTAAACATCCGGTAGGGTTCGGAGGTTCCCCGCGTTACCAGGTCATCGACCAGTACACCTATATACGCCTCGTCACGACGTGGCATCCACGCCGGTTTGTCCTGTGACTGGCGCGCCGCATTCAGACCGGCCAGCAGACCCTGGGCTGCCGCTTCTTCATAGCCGGTAGTGCCGTTGATCTGGCCTGCGAAAAACAGGCCGTTAATCGCCTTGGTTTCCAGCGAATGTCGCAGGTCGCGCGGATCAAAAAAATCATATTCGATGGCATAACCCGGGCGCGTAATATGTGCCACCTCCAGCCCGGCGATGGAATGCACCAGCGTTTCCTGTGCCGCGTAGGACAGGCTGGTCGAGATTCCGTTCGGATAGACTTCGTGGGTATCGAGCCCCTCCGGCTCAATGAAAATCTGGTGTGATGACTTGTCAGCAAAGCGCACCACCTTGTCTTCGATCGACGGGCAATAGCGTGGCCCGGTGCCCTCGATCGCGCCACTGTACATGGGTGATTCCGCAAGACCCGCGCGAATAATGTCATGGGTGCGGCTATTGGTGTGGGTAATATGACAGCTCACCTGGCGCGGATGATCCTGTGCGCTGCCGAGGTAGGACATCACCGGCAACGGCTGGTCACCGGCCTGCGCCTGTAGTTGGCTGTAATTAATGGTGCGTCCGTCGATGCGCGGTGGTGTACCGGTTTTCAAACGCTCTACCCGCAGCGGTAACTCGCGCAGCCGGGCTGCCAGGGCATTTGCGGGTGGATCACCCGCCCTGCCCCCGGCCGTGTTTGTTGTACCAATGTGAATGAGGCCTCCCAGGAAGGTGCCCACCGTGAGTACCACCGTGGCGCCACTGAATTTCAAACCCATGCCGGTCACCACACCACGAACCTGATCACCCTCAACGATCAGGTCTGCCACTTCCTGCTGGAACAACTGCAAGCCAGGCTGGTTCTCAAGCACCCGGCGAACCGCCTGCCGGTACAACACACGATCAGCCTGGGCGCGCGTCGCGCGCACCGCAGGCCCCTTGCTGGCGTTCAACACCCGAAACTGAATCCCGGCCTGGTCGGTCGCCAGCGCCATCAGCCCGCCCAGCGCATCGATTTCACGAACCAGATGGCTCTTGCCGATACCACCGATGGCGGGGTTGCAGCTCATCTGGCCCAGTGTTTCGAGGTTATGCGTCAACAACAGGGTGCGCGCACCGGTACGCGCGGCCGCCAGTGCCGCTTCGGTGCCGGCATGGCCACCACCCACCACGATGACGTCATAACGTCTTGAACTTACATCCACCCTGCTCTCCTGCTTAAAAATTACCAAGATTCTACGCCCTCGCCGGAAAGCGAGGCAATGCGCGCACCCTGTGCCTGAAAAATGCGCCTTTACTGTCTGCTAATTCAAATATCTTGTGTTAAGATACGCGAAATTACACCATATAAGGGATAGCCATGAGACTTTTGGAATTCAACCTCGATGCAGGTGGCGCTAACCCTCAATCCCAAACGACCCCGCAGCGACCATCCAAACCCGTTACGCAGCCGGTAAAACTGGCCAAGCACGCCACCGCCCCGACCAAGACCGGCAAGGTATTCCCGCTTAATACCGACGAAGCCCCTGCCAAGGCGCGCAAGCCGATCGATCTGGAACAATTGCAGCAACGCATCGAGGTACTGGAACGCCGGATACTGGCACGCACCGGAGAAGGCACCACACACCCGGCAAGCCATGATCTCGACCTGCTCAAGCAACGCGTGGCACGGCTGCAGCAAAGTGTTCACGCAGAGCTCTGGGCAGCCCGGCAACGTGAGCACGCCATGCTGGAGCTTCTCAGCAAGCCATCCTTTATCGCTGGCCTGAAACAACGCCTCAAGACATTCCGGCGCGAACAGTTACCTGCAGCCGGACGCTGGCTTTTGGCCGCTTCCCGGCAAGGGTGGCAAGATTGCCAGCCTGAGTGGTGGCCGGCATTTGCGCAGGCCTGGCAGGAATCTCTGGACAAGGCACGCGGTCTGCCCCGCAACTAACCTGGCGCTGCTAGCCGGCAGCTGCCTGCAAACCGCCCCATAACAGCTCCAGCTGCTGCCGGTACATGGCACCAATCGCGGCCGGATTGGTGTGCTGAATCGCCAGCGGCACCCCGTAGAAGATAGAAACCAGGCCAACCATGGCCGCTGATATGGCTGTATTGACCGGTAAATCGCCCTGCTCGACCGCTGTTTCCAGCGAAGAGCGCAACAGCCCCTCAAGGCTCTGATCAGACAGGTCCGCTATCCCCTCCAGATCCGAGAACGCCATCATCCGTTCCGCCGGTGTAATCTCGGGTCCCTTGTGCCGCTCTCGGGACAAGGCTTCATGCGCAATAATTTCCGCCATCAATCCCGGCTTTTTTTGAATCTGAATGGAGGTATAGCGAAACAGCGCCTCGATGACGGTCAGCCCCTTGCCTTGCATCTCAGCCTGACGGCCATACCAGTTCAGCTCGAGCGTCCACAAACGATCCAGATAGACGATGAGATCTTCTTTCCTTGGAAAATAATTAAAGAAAGTCGCCTCGGAAATTTGCACACGCTCACACAAGGCCTTCACTGAAAGCGTGTCGAAAGACGCCGCCTCGAGATGGTGTGTCACCGCTTCGGCCAGCGCCAGCCGTGTCTTGGCAAACTTGCGCTGTCGTAAGGAGGGTCGGGAGCTGTCTGCCATAGGTTTAGTGTACCCTAAAAATATACTTGGCAATATTAATTAAACTACAAGTATGTCAACTGCTTAATAGCGTGGGTCCGCTAATCCGGTAAACCCCCAAAAAAGCCATAGTTTTTATATGGAAAGGGGGTTATAGCCCTGAACAGTACCAATATGTGACAGATAAAACACCCTGATCTGAACATAAAAACATTTATATTCAATAGATTGGTGGATATTAGAGTATTATCTAAATATAATGCGCACCTGTAAAAACACTAACATTCTACCCGGAAGACCTGTACCGCCAACAATGCTGACCAAAATTATAGAGTTTCCTCTAATTACATGCGGCGCCGCTCAACCGAGTTCCAGTACCAGCAAACGATAACTTTTATATTTTTCAAACACCGCCTGGCTGCGATGCCCCGACAGGTATTTATAGCGTGCACGGGCAAGCTTGTGACGCGCCAGCCATTTGAGCACACGGGTCAATCGCGGATAGGCTCCGAGCAAATAATCATCAATGGATAACAGGGCAGGGTGCAGACGCTGCGTCAGCCATTCATCCAGCAGCGCGATATTGGGACTGACGCGCGCCGTCAGATCTTCATCATGACTGATTCGAAAGGCCGAAGCGTCAACCGCCCGGTAAAAGTCAGCCAGCACATGGCCACCACTAAAACTGCGATCACCGTGCCCGCCATCACAATGCGCATCCGTCTTGAAGAAATCACAAATGACCAGCCGCCCCCCTGGCCGCAGCAAACCAGGCGCCTGCGTGAAAATATCCGGCAGCGGAATGTACTGGAAACTTTCACTGAACAGCAGCACGTCATAGTGCTGCTGCAGTTGTTTAAACGGTAACGTCTCGAAGCCGGTTTCATACAGCGTCGTCGCCGGTCGCGCAGCCAGGCGCTCATGCACCAGCTTGTTCAGATGTGCAGACGGATTGACCGCATCGACGCGGTAACCCTGCTCAAGCAAACGCTGTAACATGTGGCCGGTACCACAGCCGACATCCAGCAGGCGTGGTTCACTGCAACCGGCAAGCAGGCGCTCGAGCAACGCCAGCAGCATCGCCGTGTAGCGTTGCTGGGCGAGGGCGACATTGCCCAGCGACACCTCCAGATCGGCATCCCAGAGTCCGTAGTGCAAATCCTCAACGTCCAGTAATTGCTGTGCCAGCACCAGCCCAAGTTCGCGGGACGACATGTGCTCTTTATCTGTCATGCTTCGCTGCACCAGAATAAAATTATAAAATATCCATTAATAACAATTTGTTAAAAACAATAATATTGCTTTCTCTAAATTTAGATAGTAACATAATATTCTATTATTTACCGATACAGAAGCTGCTAAAGATGCGACCCAGCAAGTCATCGCTGCTGACTGCGCCGGTAATCTCTCCCAGCACCTGTTGTGCCTGACGCAACTCCTCGGCCAATAATTCTCCGGCCCGTCGCTGCTGCAGTTGCTGTATGCCAGCAGTGACCAGCTGACTGGCCTGTTGCAACGCCTCAAGGTGGCGCCGGCGGGCACTGAATCCACCGTCCGTTTGCTCACTGTAGCCGGCACAATCTTTCAGGTGTGCGCGCAAGATATCCAGACCCGCAGCGGTTTGCGCAGAGACGGCGACGGCATCATGCGCAGCATCGCTGCACAGCCCGGCGACACGCCCGCTCAGATCGACCTTGTTGAAGACCCGCGTATGTGGCACTCCCGCCGGCAACTCCGCCAGAATATCCGCATCCGCCTGTGTGAAACCGGTCTGGTCATCGATCACCAGCAGCACACGGTCTGCCTGCGCCAGCATCGCTCGTGTGCGTTGCATGCCGGCCTGTTCTACCGGGTCATCACTGGCATGCAGTCCGGCGGTATCAATGATGTGCAGTGGCAGGCCATCTATCTGGATATGCTCACGTAATACATCGCGGGTGGTCCCCGGTATCTCGGTGACAATCGCGGTTTCGCTGCCGGCCAGCACATT
Source organism: Gammaproteobacteria bacterium (assembly GCA_030632175.1). Taxonomy (GTDB): domain Bacteria; phylum Pseudomonadota; class Gammaproteobacteria; order UBA9214; family UBA9214; genus UBA9214. The sequence continues at coordinate 5,497 of DAOVVG010000042.1, read as the reverse complement.
CAACAAACTGGACTTGCCGGCATTCGGACGACCGGCTATCACCAGCGTCATGCCATCGCGCAATAACTGTCCCTGCTGCGCACGTGCCAGCGTATCGCTGAAATCCGCCTGCAATGCAGACAGCATCTGCTGCAACGCCGCATCCGCCAGAAAATCGATTTCTTCCTCGGGAAAATCAATCGCCGCTTCCACGTAGATGCGCACGCGCGTCAGTGCCTCGATCAAGGCCTCAACCCGCCGGGAAAAATCCCCCTGCAGGGAGCGCACGGCAGCACGCGCCGCCTGTGCCGTGCCGCTTTCTATCAGGTCGGCAATCGCCTCTGCCTGCGCCAGATCGAGTTTGTCATGCAGGTAGGCGCGCTCGGAAAATTCACCGGGACGGGCAGGGCGGGCGCCCAGTGACAACACCCGTTGCAGCAGTAAATCCATAACCACCGGGCCACCGTGGCCATGCAATTCCAGCACGTGTTCACCGGTAAAGGATGCCGGCGCGGCAAAATACAACGCCAGTCCCTCGTCAATCAGGGTTGCATCGGCCGCCCTGAAACCGTGTACCTCAGCGCGGCGCGGGCGTGGCAGACAACCCAGCAAGGCCTCGGCGATGGCCGGTGTCTGCGGACCGGAAATACGCACAATGCCGACGCCACCCTGGCCGGGTGGCGTGGCAATAGCGGCGATGGTATCGGTGGCCGAACTGACCACGGCAGGCGAAGTCCGGTTATTTCCCGCCGCGCTCAATGCGCCGCGTGATGACCCATTGCTGGGCAATGGAGAGGGTATTGTTGACCACCCAGTAGAGCACCAGTCCGGACGGAAAGAAGGCAAAAAACACGGTGAAAACGATCGGTAACATCATCATCACCTTGGCCTGGATCGGATCCATGGGTGCCGGATTGAGGCGCTGCTGAATCAGCATGGTGGCACCCATCAGCAATGGCAGAATGTAGTAGGGGTCCGGCGAGGACATATCCGTAATCCAGAGGATAAACGGCGCCTGCCGGAGCTCGACACTTTCCAGCAATACCCAGTAGAGGGAAATGAACACCGGGATCTGCACCACGATGGGCAGGCACCCCCCAAGAGGATTGATCTTTTCCTTCTTGTACATTTCCATCATCGCCTGGTTCAACTTCTGGCGATCATCACCGTAGCGCTCCTTGAGCGTTTTCATGCGTGGTGCCAGCTTGCGCATGTTGGCCATGGATTTATAGCTGGTTTCGGAGAGCTTGTAGAACGCCAGCTTGATAAGGATGGTGACGCAGACGATGGCCCAGCCCCAGTTGCCAAGCAACCCATGGATGGTCTTCAGCAGCCAGAACAACGGCTGGGCCAAAACTGTCAGCAGCCCGTAATCAACGGTCAGCTCGAGTCCAGGGGCAACCTGTTTCATCTCGTCCTGCAGCTTTGGACCTATAAATATACGGGTTTCGTACAGCGCGCTGCTGCCGGGGGCAACCACCCGGTTGGGGGAAATCATGCCGATGACATAGCGGGCATTGCTCAGCGTATTGGTGTAGTAACGATCGGCTTCACCGTGCGCCGGTATCAGCGCACCGAGAAAGTAATGCTGCAACATGGCCGCCCAGCCATCTGTGATGGTGCGGTCGAGATTCTCATCGGCCATGTCATCAAATTTTATCTTTTCGTATTTTTCTTCCGGGCTGTAGATCACACCACCCATATACGTATAGATAAACGTGCTCTGACCGGTCTCCGCAACCTGGGTGCGCTGCAGCTGCCGGTACTGGCGACCCTGCCATTCAGCAGCACTGTTATTACGCACCTCGTGTTGCAGGTCGACCGCGTAGCTGCCGCGGTGGAAGATGTAGCGCTTCACTACTTCGACCCCCTCGGGGCTGCGCCAGACCATGGAGACCTGCAGTTCATCGACCCCATCCGCCATCCGGTAACTGCTTTGTTCCGGGGTATAAATCACATGATGGGTCGGCTCGGTACCGACACTGGCACGCAGGCCGGACTGGATCACAAACAGGTTCGGCAGGCTGTCGTTTAACAGGCGAAAGGGCGGGGAGTCCGGGGCCGTGGTAGCCGGGTAGGCCAGCAGGTCAGCCTGTCGTAAATCACCGCCGGTGGTATCAATCTTTATATGGAAAAGATCGGTTTCAACATTGATGAACTGCGCCTTTTTCAGCAAATCAGTGTCCGGCAATGCACGCTCCACGGCGGCCATTTCAGCCGGTGCGCTTGGCAGATCAGCCATATCTACCATGTCAGTCGGAGTTGTACCGGTTGCTGGCAGCTGGCCGGTCTCGGCGGCCGGTGTCTCGGCCTGGGGTGCAGGACCATAATCTTCCATCCAGGACTGCCATAACAGCAGCACCACGAACGACAGGGCAACAAACAAAAACAGGCGTTGATTATCCATGACTGTGTCCGGTCTCCTTGTCCGGGACCTGGTCGATGCCACCGGCATGCCAGGGATGGCAGCGCAACAGTCGGCGCAAGCCCATATACAGGCCGCGCACCACGCCAAAACGCTCAACGGCAGTGATCGCGTAACAGGAGCAGGTCGGGTAGAAACGGCAGTTGTTACCCAGCCAGGGGCTGAGTAACAGGCGGTAACCGTTAATTAGTTGGATGACGAGCCAGCGCATTTTTCTATCAGTTTTATCCAGAGCTTTTCAAGAGCCTTGTCCAGAGCCTTGCCTGGCTGGGCCGAAACCCCGATACGACCAAGTACCACGATATCCAGCGGATCCAGGCGCGTCTGCCAGTGTCGGAAGCTTTCCCGGGTAACGCGTTTAATACGATTGCGCGCCACAGCTGTGCGCGCCACCTTGCGGGATATAGCCAGTCCCAGGCGCGGATATTGCAACTGATTGGGAACAGCCAGCAGCGTCATCCAGCGATTACTCAGTCTGTAACAACCGCCTTTAAAAACGCGCTGGTAAGCTTCCGGTTCAGTGAGTCGTACCCGTCGCGGAAATCGCGTTGCGCCGGAGCACAAGGGTAAGGGATCAGACAGACAACCGGGCCCGGCCCTTTGCACGGCGGGCGTTGATAACACGACGGCCATTCTTGGTGGCCATACGGGCACGGAAACCATGGGTACGGTTGCGCTTCACATTGCTGGGTTGAAAAGTTCTTTTCATGGCTCGCTACTTCTAAATGTTTTTTCAAATAAAATCACGCCTTAACCGGCGCGAAAAGGGCGCAAAGAGTACAGTTTTATGATGTCCGGTGTCAAGATTATATAGACTCAATGGCTTAGCGTCAGGGTGTGGATAACTTTTTTCGACAGGTATAGACTCCCTCTCCTGTAATCATATATAACACAACAATACAGGGGGTATAACAGGTGGAAGGTTCGCTCTGGCAACAATGCCTGGTTCGACTTGAAAATGAGCTGCCCGAGCAACAATTCAACACCTGGATACGCCCGCTGCACGCGGTTGAAAGCGGTGAAGACCTGCAACTGCTGGCACCCAATCAATTCGTACTCGACTGGGTCCGCAAGCACCATTTCAAGACCATTTCACAAACACTGCATGATCTCGGTCCGGGTGCAGACACACGGCTAAAGCTGGAAATAGGCAGCAGTAAAAAAGCCGTCCTGCCTGAGTCGTCTGTGAAACTTGCACGCTTTGGCAGCGACGTCAAAACTGTACGGGTATCCCATAAAAGCAATCTCAATCCGGATTTCACTTTTGACAGCTTTGTTTCCGGCAAATCAAATCAGCTGGCAAGGGCTGCCTCCATGCAGGTGGGCGAAAACCCCGGGGGCGCCTACAATCCGCTATTCATATACGGCGGTGTCGGCCTGGGCAAGACGCACCTGATGCATGCGGTTGGCAATATGATCGTGGCCAACAAGCCGGATGCGCGCGTCGTCTATTTACACTCGGAGCGCTTCGTTGCTGACATGGTAAAAGCCTTGCAACACAACGCCATTAATGAATTTAAAAACTACTACCGTACCGCGGATGCATTACTCATTGATGACATCCAGTTTTTTGCCAAGAAAGAACGCTCACAAGAAGAATTCTTTCATACTTTCAATGCGTTACTGGAAGGCCAGCAGCAGGTCGTGCTGACCTGTGACCGCTATCCCAAGGAAGTGGAAGGCCTGGAAGACCGACTGAAATCACGCTTTGGCTGGGGCCTGACGGCGGCGATTGAACCTGCGGAACTGGAAACCCGGGTTGCGATTCTGATGATCAAGGCAAGTCAGTCCGGTTTTGAGCTGCCCAGTGATGTTGCTTTTTTTATCGCGCAACACATCCAGTCCAACATCCGTGAACTGGAAGGTGCCTTGCGGCGTGTTGCCGCCAGTGCACGCTTCACAGGACAGGCAATCAATATTGATTTAGCCAGGGAAGCATTGCGTGACTTGCTGGCGCTGCAGGACAAACTGGTTACCATCAACAACATTCAGAAGGTCGTCGCCGAGTACTACAAGATACGCGTTGCCGATCTGCTGTCACCGCGTCGCAGTCGCTCGATCACGCGGCCAAGACAAATTGCCATGTCACTGGCGAAACAGTTAACCACGCACAGCCTGCCGGAAATCGGTGATGCTTTTGGTGGCCGTGATCACACCACGGTACTGCATGCCACGCGCAAAGTGGTTGAGTTGCGTGACAGCGATACACGTATTAACGAGGACTTTAACAACCTGTTGAGAACGCTGACCACATGAGGTGGAGAAGCTGTGGATAAAAAATATAGACAAACTTATCCCCTGTTATCCACAACTTTACAACAGCCCTTACGGCAGCTGTACCCCGGTTTATTGTTTATATAACAGATTGAATTATATATAAAATATTGGCTTATCAACAGATTTGTCGTTGACTAATTATTGTAACTATAGAACTACTAACTTAAAAATTCATTAATTAAAAACTATGAAATTCAGTATCCAAAGAGAAGACTTTCTCAAGCCCTTGCAACAAGTCATAGGTGTTGTAGAGCGTCGTCAGACACTCCCTGTACTGGGTAATGTATTACTCAATGCAAACAAGAAAAGTGTACGACTGACAGCAACGGATCTCGAGGTAGAACTGCAATCACATGTCAATGTTGCAGTCACAGAGATTGGTGAAATCACACTGCCAGCTCGTAAGTTACTGGACATCTGTCGTACCTTGCCGGCAGAGGCACAACTGGATATTTCTGTAAAAAATGATCGTGCCCTGATACGTTCCGGTAAAAGTCGTTTTACCTTGTCGACCTTGCCGGCTACTGAATTTCCGGTTATCGATAAAATCAAAAGTGCTCGTAAATTTTCTGTGCAGGAAAAAGCGCTACACAACCTGATTGAGCGCACTGCCTTTGCAATGGCACAACAGGATGTTCGTTATTATCTGAATGGTTTAATGCTGGAACCGGCCAGCGGTACATTGCGTGCTGTTGCCACTGACGGTCACCGCCTTGCCATGTGTGAGCTGGCGGCTGATGTTGGAGAGGGCACTGATCAGCAGGTGATCGTACCTCGCAAGGGCGTCCAGGAACTGCACCGCCTGCTGGAGCAGAG
>DAOVVG010000012.1 GCA_030632175.1 Gammaproteobacteria bacterium | reverse complement strand
GGTAAAGAAAGTTGAAGACGTCGAAGATGATGACATGATCTTTGATATTGGCCCGGAAACTGCCGCCCGGTTTGCCGCTATGATGAAAACTGCTGGTACCATTGTCTGGAATGGCCCGGTTGGAGTGTTCGAATTCGACCAGTTTGGAGAGGGCACCAAAACACTGGGGATGGCGATTGCCGATTCCGCTGCATTTTCAATTGCCGGGGGCGGTGATACGCTTGCCGCGGTTGATAAATATGGCATTGGGGACAAGGTATCCTATATTTCTACGGGTGGGGGCGCATTTCTTGAGTTCCTTGAGGGCAAGAAACTGCCCGCTGTTGCTATACTGGAAGACCGGGCCGGCTAGGTAGCAAAGTCACATTGCCCTCATACAACAAGACAACCTGACACTATGCCAAGAAGAACAAAAATTGTTGCAACACTTGGCCCGGCTACGGACGAGAAACATGTCCTGGACGAGATGATCCAGGCAGGCATGGATGTTGTCAGGGTGAATTTCTCACACGGCACCCACGAAGACCATGTTACCCGGGCAGAAAATGTGCGCAACCGTGCGCGTGCGCATGGCCATCAGGTGGGTGTGCTGGCAGATCTGCAGGGGCCGAAGATCCGTATCGAACGTTTCAGGGAAGAGATGATCCGTCTTGAAAAGGAGGATCACTTTATCCTTGATGCCGGGCTGGACCCCGATGCAGGCAATATAGAACGTGTTGGCGTCACCTATAAGGATCTGCCGAATGATGTAAACCGCGGGGATACCCTGCTTATTGATGATGGCATGCTGGTGCTGTGGATTGAGGAAGTTGTTGACCTTGAAGTGCGCTGCCGGGTTGTTGTCGGCGGCAAGCTGACGAACAACAAGGGCATTAACCGGCAGGGTGGTGGCCTGTGTGCTGCCTCGCTAACGGACAAGGATCGTGAAGATATCAAGGTTGCAGCCTCCATGGGTGCCGACTATGTTGCCATATCATTCCCGCGTTCTGCCGATGATGTTCATCAGGCGCGCGAGTTGCTGCGCGAGGCCGGCGGGCACGGCGGTATCGTGGCCAAGATCGAACGCGCAGAAGCGCTGGATGTGCTTGAGGAAATCATCGAGGCGTCTGATGCCGTGATGATTGCACGCGGCGATCTGGGTGTGGAGATTGGTGATGCCGAGTTGCCTGCTGTACAGAAAAGAATCATTCAGGTAGCCCGATCACATGATCGTGTTGTTATTACTGCCACCCAGATGATGCAGTCCATGGTTGAAAGCCCGATCCCGACGCGCGCAGAGGTCTTTGATGTAGCCAATGCTGTGATCGACGGCACTGATGCTGTAATGCTCTCGGCCGAAACGGCCACTGGCAAGTATCCTGCCAAGGTTATCGAGGCGATGGACCGTATTTGTGCCGGTGCCGAGCGCCAGCGTATTGCTGCTGCATCCGAGCGTCGTATTAACATGCGTTTCAAGCAGGCGGATGAAGCTATTGCGAAGGCAACCATGTATACCGCCAATAGTCTGGGTGTGAAGGCGATAGCCGCCTTGACGGAATCCGGTGCAACGCCGTTGTGGATGTCTCGTATCAGTTCGGGTATTCCTATTTTTGCGATGACCCGGCACGTGGAAACACGCAGGAAAGTGACCTTGTATCGTGGTGTTTATCCGGTCAGCTTTGACGTAACAACCCCGGATCATGCGACGGTTAACCGCGAGGCAATTGACGAGCTGGTGCGTCGAGGTGCTGTGCGTGACGGTGATCTCGTGATTATTACCAAGGGAGATCTGATGGGTGTCCACGGAGGCACTAACGCCATGAAAATTATTCGTGTTGGTGAACATGAAATTATGGAGCAATAGATTCTGCCGGTAAGGTTGTTCCCGGCGACAGGGTAGAGGCTCATTGAGCCTGTTTTAAAAATTAAATTTCAGTTAACGATAAACCAGTAGATTTTCAGGAGAAGACAATGGCCATTATTTCATTACGCCAGTTGCTGGATCACGCAGCCGAATACGGTTACGGTGTTCCCGCCTATAACGTCAACAACATGGAACAGATGCACGCAATCATGGAAGCGGCTGACGAGACCGACAGCCCGGTGATATGCCAGGCTTCAGCCGGTGCGCGTTCCTACGCCGGTGCGCCGTTTTTACGCCACCTGATCCAGGCTGCCGTTGAGCAATGGCCACATATCCCCGTGTGTGTACACCAGGATCATGGCGCTTCCCCTTCTGTGTGCCAGCGTTCCATTCAGCTGGGTTTCAGCTCGGTCATGATGGACGGCTCCCTTGGGCCTGACATGAAAACCCCGATGAGCTACGAGTACAACGCCGACGTAACCCGCAAGACAGTGGCCATGGCACACGCCTGCGGCGTATCTGTTGAAGGTGAGCTGGGTTGCCTGGGTTCACTGGAAACCGGCATGGCCGGCGAAGAGGACGGTTCAGGTGCTGAAGGTGTGCTGTCACACGACCAGCTGCTGACTGATCCGGAAGAGGCCGCCAAGTTTGTTGAAGATACCAAGTGTGATGCGCTCGCCATTGCCATTGGTACCAGCCATGGTGCATACAAGTTTACGCGTCCGCCCACCGGCGACATCCTGGCGATAGATCGCATCAAGGAAATTCACGCCCGCATCCCGGATACGCACCTGGTTATGCATGGCTCTTCCTCTGTCCCGCAGGACTGGCTGGAGATTATTAATACCCATGGCGGCGATATGGGTGAAACCTATGGCGTGCCGGTCGAAGAAATTCAGGAAGGCATCAAAAACGGTGTGCGCAAGGTTAATATCGATACGGATCTGCGTATGGCTTCTACCGGTGCTATTCGCAAGCACCTAAGTGATAATCCGTCAAATTTTGATCCACGCAAGTATCTGCGGGCGGCAACTGATGCCATGCGCGATATTTGCAAGGCACGGTATGAAGCCTTTGGTTCAGACGGTAATGCTTCCAGGATCAAGGTGATCAATCTGGAGGATATGTTCAAGCGCTATGAAAGTGGCGAGCTGGATCCGACAGTGAAATAAACGTACCTGTCAGATCGATGAGAAGGCGGCTTCGGCCGCCTTTTTCTTACCCGGAATTTGTGTAATTCAGCAGGATTATTTATTGTTACAGTTATATTGGGACATGTGTCCCGGACACAGCTAATCGGATGGGTGATGATGTCAAAGCTCTATACATTTTCTGACTATGACAAGTACATGAGTCTGAGACCGGACTTTGAGATGTGGCTGATAATGGTGTATTTCCTGCGGCCATTTATTATGAAGATTTCGACCATCCAGATGGGACGGGGAACAAAATCTGCCAGTGTAAGCGGACTGAAGGATATGGTGTATCCGAATGACTTCGGCTTTTTTATCGCCTTCCTCGCAACCATACCGGTGATACTGCTTTTGATCGCTTATATGAAAAGAAAGCCCGGTGCATCTGAGCTGGTGAGAAAAATCTGGCGTAATGGCAGGAATCTTCTGGTAGTGGCTGCGGTACTGAACGTGATTATTATTTTTGTACCGTTCCTGCTGGATCTGACGCACAGTATCAACATGCTTGGCTGGGCGCAGTTGGCAATCGCCATTTTTATTATTTTCTATCTGTATAAAACGCAGCGTGTTAAAGATGTCTTTGCTGACTTCCCGAAAGATGATCCTGAAACTGCCGGGAAGTAATCCCAGGTTTGGCAGGCTGCTGACCGGTGTGCGGTGGCAGTGCAGGTTCAGCAGTTCTTCGGAATGATAAGGCGAACACTTTTATTTCCTCTCACCAGCCTGGTATTCGTGGCTGCTGTTGTATTGCTACTGGTGGGCTCAAATCTGTATACCTTCCATCGTCTGACGGACGAATCACCAATTGCCGAGTTGCAATTCCGGAAGACGGGCGCGCAGCAATATGAGGCAAGTATTGCCTATGGAGATTTCTGTCACTCCGAGAAGTACCTGCTTTATGGTAATCAGTGGCGTCTGGATGCACAGTTTCTGAAGTGGCGCCCCTGGGCAAACCTGATTGGTTTTGACTCGATGTATCGCATTGAGCGTCTGGGAGGGCGTTACTTTGATGTGCAGGACGAGAACACCAGGCACCATTTGAGCTACAAGCTGTACCGGGAGGGCAGCATTGACTTGCCAGCGATTTTTCAGGGCTATAGCAGTCGTCTCTCGCCGGTCGATACGCTCTACGGCAGTTCCGTGTTTGACGCTATGCAGGAGGGTTTTCTTTACCGGGTTTACCGGGCACAGTCAGGATTGCTGGTGAGAAAGAGCGCGCTGGTTGACATTGATAGCCCCGGTGCAGGCTTGACCATCGAGATCAGCAAGGCCTGCGGAGCGCAGTCGGGCTGGTTTAGCCGACTCCGTAAAATCATTGTTGCATGGATTTAAAAACAATATAAACAACAGGTTATAAATCTTTCCGGTATGTTGACACGCGGTGTGATGACGGTCACATTTACGCCGGGCAAGAGGTCTCAATTTCCCGGCCGATTATCCGATATCTTAAGAGGGCACAGCTGTCTGTTTTCTCCGTGCGCGGAGAAAATACCGGCTGCGCAGGTTTTTTCCAGGTGGGGATGACGGTGGAGCAGACGCAATCAAACAGTGACAAATACCTGGATACCGGGCAGCTCCTGGTTCCCGGGATAAGGGTGTTTGAGTCAGAGCTCGAGAGCCATCAGGTTGAGCTCGTCTATACCCAGGCACCAGCGGCGGTGGGTGCTGCCTTTGTGGTCGCCGTACTGCTAACGCTGGGCTTGTGGAGCCAGGTGAGTCACACCATGTTGTTGCTGTGGCTGGGTGCACAAACCTTGCAGACCGTTGCCCGGCTCTGGCTGGTGTATCAATACCGTCGTGCTTCGCCTGAACAAAAAAAACATGCACGCTGGTCAATTTTGTTTTTAACGGGCACACTTTTGTCAGGCATTGTCTGGGGATGTATCGGGCTGTTTTTCCAGTTCTCATGGCCGGTTGTCTACCAGACGCTTGTTATCATGTGTCTGGCCGGCGTGCTTGCCGGTGCAATTTCCTCCTATGCGGCCATGTTGTCGGTGTATATCGCCTTCATGGTGCCGGCTATCCTCATTCCTGCACAGTCCATGCTGATGCACAGCAGCAGTATCAGCAGCAACCTGGGTCTGCTGTTAATGCTGTTTGCCGGTGTGCTGATCATGATAGCGCGTAACTATAACAACAGCGTTATACAGACATTGCAGCTTCGTGAAGAAAACAAGGATCTGTTACAGGCGGCGGCGGCAAACAACGTGGCGCTGGAGCATGAAGCGCGATCTCGCCAGGGTGCGCAGGACCAACTGCTTCGTGAGCGGCAGTTGTTTACTGAAGGACCTGTTACGGTGTTTCGCTGGGCAGCTACTGATTCACGCACTGTTGAATACGTATCCGAGGCAGTTTCACATTTTGGGTATGACAGCAAGGAGCTGATTGAGGAAAGAAAATCGTATATCGATATTATTCATCCCAATGACGTACAAAGATTCACCGAGTCTGAGAAGGAACGGGGTGAGCACGGTGTTCAGTTCTCGGCCATTGATTATCGCCTGATGTGTGGTGATGGAGCGGTTCGCTGGGTTTATGACTATACCGTTCCGTTACGTGACGCAACGGGTGTGCTGACGCATTACGCCGGCTATATCCTGGATATTACCGAACGCAAGCAGGATGAATATAAACTGAACCAGGCAAGAGAGCATGCGCAGGTGACGTTGCACTCCATTGCTGATGCAGTGATTACGACGGATATGAATGGCCAGATTGAGTATCTCAACCCGAGTGCTGTACGGTTAACCGGCTGGGACAGTGAAATTGCCAGGGGACTGCCGATTCAGCGTATTTTCTGCCTCTTCAATGAGGGCGGCCGCGAGAAAGTTGAGGATCCGATACGACAGTGCCTGGCTTATGGCGAAGTAGTCAAAACGGGCAGGGATGTTACTCTGAAACGTCATGACGGAGAGAGTTGTTCCATTCAGTATTCCGCTTCTCCCATCATGGCCGACAGCGGGTCGACACTGGGCGTGATTCTGGTCATCCATGATGTGACTGAAACCAGGATGATGGAAAGGGAAATCAGCTATCAGTCAACACATGATGCACTTACCGGGTTGATTAACCGGACCGAGTTTGAGTCACGACTTGGCTATGCAATCGAGTCGACCCGGCAGGCAGCTGAATCACATGTGTTATGCCAGCTGGATATCGACAAGCTCAAGATAATCAATGATACCTGCTGCCATGGGGCAGGGGATGACATGATCAGGAGTGTGGCGACTGCCCTGCAGGATTGTCTCCGTGATTCCGACGTGCTGGGCCGTATCGGCGGTGATGAATTTGGTATCCTGTTAAAGAATTGCACGCTGGATTCGGCAGTTGAAGTTGCCGGAAACATGTTGTCTGCTGTTCGCAAAATGAATTTTATAAGTTGTGACCGTTCGTATGATGTGTGTGCGAGTATCGGGCTTGTGCCGGTTACAACGACCTCTGAAAGTCTGGCGCATGTAATGAGTCAGGTGGACCTTGCCTGTTATGTGGCGAAGGATTCTGGCGGTGATCGCTACCGCCTCTATGAATCAGGTGATGAGCATCTGGCGCGTCGGCATGACGAGATGAAGTGGGTAACGCGGCTGAGTGAGGCCATCAAGTCGGATCGTCTTACGCTTTATTACCAGGACATTGTGCCTGTTTTTCCCGACAGCGGTGCGGGTCGCCATTTTGAGGTGCTGGTAAGGATGCTTGACGAGCAAGACAACATTGTTGCTCCCGATATATTCCTGCCGGCAGCCGAGCGATATAACCTGATTACCAGTCTGGACCGGTGGGTGGTTAGTCATACCTTTTCATGGTATGCCGGTCATCCGGTTGTTGATTTGGCAGGGCTGGATACGATTTCCATCAATCTTTCCGGTGCCTCGGTCTCGGATGCAGGATTTTTGGATTTTATAAAAAACGAGATGATTATCCATGAAGTGCCGCCAGCGGTTGTCTGTTTTGAAATCACTGAAACTGCGGCGATTGCCAATATTCATGCGGCAACCGAATTTATTCATGAACTGAAACGTCTGGGCTGTCGTTTCGCCCTGGATGATTTTGGCAGTGGTCTGAGTTCATTCTACTATTTGAAGAAGCTGCCGGTCGACTATATAAAGATCGATGGCAGCTTCGTCAGGAATATGGAAACAGATGCGATTGATTGTGCGATGGTCAGCTCAATTCATCAGCTCGGGAAAGTGATCGGCATAAGAACCATTGCGGAGTTTGTAGAGAATGACGGCATCTTTGCAAAGCTTGCCGAGATTGGTGTTGATTACGCACAGGGCTATGGTATATCCAGACCGCAGCCGTTGCGCGACATAGAGTTTGTTGTCAGGCAGTTAGCCTGACACCAGCACTATTGCCAGGGCGACTGCCCCTGGCAATGCCTGAATAAACAGGATGGAACGTTTCGCAGTTATTGCGCCAAACACCCCGGCCACGATCACGCAGGTCAGAAAAAATACACTGATCGCCGTTGCGTTCGGGGGGGATGTCAGGCTCCATATCAGGCCGGCGGCAAGAAAACCGTTGTATAGACCCTGGTTGGCTGCCAGTGCGGCAGTCTGCCCGGCCAGTTCGCTATTCAGTCCGAAGATGCGTCTCCCGAGCGGCTTTCTCCAGAAAAACATTTCCAGCACCATGAATAGCAGGTGGAGGGCGGCAACAAATGCAATCGCGAGACTGGTGGCCACTGGATAATTCTCCCTGTTTCGTTAAATGACAAGCGCCGGTTCATTCAGCAGGCTGGCCTGTTCTCTCAATGTCAGTATGTGTTCTTCCCAGTAGCGCGCGGTATTGAACCACGGGAAGGCTCTGGGAAAAGCCGGGTCTTCCCAGCGCCGCGCCAGCCAGGCGGCGTAGTGCAGAATCCGCAAGGTGCGCAACGGTTCTATCAGCTGCAGCTCGCGGTGATCAAAATCATGGAACTGTAAATAACCTTCGATGATGTCAATGAGCTGTGTTTGCATCTCATACCGGTCACCCGAGATCAGCATCCAGATATCCTGTATCGCCGGTCCGGTTCTGCAGTCATCCAGGTCGACAAAATGCGGGCCATCGTCTGTCCACAGGATATTGCCCGGATGACAATCGCCATGCAGACGTATGTTCTTGACGTCTCCCGCATTGTTATATGCTGTGCTGATCTGTTGCAACAGGTCAGCAGTCAATGTGCTATATGCGGTTTCAATGTGTGCCGGTATGAACCCCTGTTCCAGCAGAAAGCGCACAGAGGTGTGACCAAAGCTGTTGATGTCCAGTTGTGGCCGTTGTTCGAAAGAGCGGGTTGCGCCAACCGCATGTATGCGTGCGATAAACCGGCCCATCCACTCACGGTCATTCTGCGTGCCCAGTTCCGGCCAATGTCCGCCGTGGCGGCGGTAGAGTGCAAAGCGGTAGCCCTTGTGGTTGTGCAGTGTGCATGCATTGATGAGCAGCGGAGCGACGACGGGTATTTCCTGTTCGGCCAGTTCCATGGCAAAGCTGTGCTCTTCCGCAATGGCTTCATCTGACCAGCGACAGGGGCGATAGAATTTTGCGATGACCGGAACGTCATCCTCGATGCCGACCTGGTAGACGCGGTTTTCGTAACTGTTGAGTGCGATAAAGCGGCCATCACTCTGATAGCCACATTGTTCGACAGCATCCAGCAGGGTATCGGGTGTCAGGCCGGCATAGTCGGTCGGGGCTGGATCTGCGGGGGTGCTCATGTCCGAATAAGATAATGGCGGCTGAATGTCTGGTCGCCGGGGTCTCTAGTGTAGGGAAAAAGCTGTTATGTCCCTAATTCTTTTTATTATTTTGAATCTTGTTATTTAAATAGGCGCAATAAGTCAAATAATTGACAAATCAGCCGATAATACGTTAATCAGAGAAATACCGTGATTATGGGCGGGACTCAATGAACAGAAAGCTGCTGTATCTGCTGCTGGTTTTCACAGCGCTGCTCGTCCCTGCAACCCAGTCAATGGCAGCAAGGCCTGCCCATGCGGGCCAGGCCAGGACCGCTCCTTCGGGCTCGGCCGCGGCTGTACGCATTGCTCCCCGCCATATTCTTGTAAAGCTGGATGCCGCAGCAGATGTTCCGGCATTTATGTCACATGCGAAAAAACACGGCCTGCACAAGCACGGTCGCGTCTACGGTTCAAACTGGTACACCTTGTCCATTCCGGCACAGGCCAATCCCCGGGCCGCAGCCGCCAGAGCCCGTCACTTCCCTGACGTCATACTGGCAACAGTTGATCCTGTTGTGCGGCTCGATCAGATTCCTCCACGTGATCCGCTGTACAGGGATGACGATGACCCGTCCACCAAATGCATTCCGGGTCTTGATGAAGGTTGTGTGGAGCTGGATGTTGTTGATCAGTGGGGCTTGTTCAAGGCAGAGGCCGAAGGTGCGTGGAATGAAACCACAGGCAGTACCTCTGTGGTCATTGCGGTACTCGACAGCGGTGTTGATCTTGATCACGATGACTTGATTGGCCAAATCTGGGTCAATCCGGGTGAGATTGATGCTGACGGTATTGATAACGACAGCAATGGTCTGGTTGACGATTACCACGGGGCTGATTTTGTTGGCGATAATGTGGGTGACCCCCTGACGGATAACCCGTCCTCCGAGGATGGTGATCCGGACATACCCATGGGTATCTGGGACCCGGAGGTTGATATTTCTGTTTTCATTGGTGATCCGTCAGTGGGTGACGGTGTTGATAATGACGGTGACGGTTTGCCGGATCTTGGTGTATTTCATGGTACTGCTGTTGCGGCTCTGGCAGCGGCCATGACTGATAATTTGGCAGTGGAATTGCCTATCGATTACGAATACGAAGGTATGGCGGGTGTCTGCTGGGGCTGCAAGATTATGCCAGTACGCATGGTGAACGCAGAGGGTCAGGGGTTCGGTTCAGATGCGGCCTCGGCGATTTACTACGCGACTGATATGGGCGCAGATGTTATGAATCTCAGCTGGGGTTTTGATCTGGATACCCTGGATGCGACCGGGGTCACCGAGGTTGCGATAATTACAGACGCCATTGATTACGCTACAAGTCAGGGTGTTATTGTGGTGGCATCATCAGGCAATAGTTACACCGAGGCAGTGCATTTTCCGGCGGCCATGATTAGTACTCTGGCTGTTGGTGCCAGCAACTGGCTGGACCAGCGTTCTGCATTTTCAAGCTATGCGCCGGTCACGGAAATACCGGATAACGGCGTGGACGATGACGGCAATGGCCGGATAGATGATGTGGTTGATGTGGTGGCGCCGGGCGAAGCTATCTGGAGCGGCTATGTCTACAGTGTTTTCGAAGCGCAGTACAGTTACCTGTTCGGTGACTTTGAGACCAGGCCCGGGCTGGATGCTTATGAGAACGTTACTCAGGGAACTTCTTTTGCTGCGCCACTGGTTTCAGGATACGTTGGCCTATTGTTGTCGCGACATCCCGGTGCAACCCTGGGTCAGTTACGAGAGATTATCCGCTCAAATGCTGTCGATATTCTGGACCCGGAAGGGGTGGGCGACAATCTGGTTGGATATGACCAGTACACCGGCTTCGGGCGTCTGCGAATGGTAATTCCGGAAAACCTGCCGGACCTTAACGGCCTTGACAGTGACAGTGACGGCCTCTCGGATACACTGGAGGCGACGGTGGGAACCAATCCGTTGAGCAGCGATTCAGATGGCGATAGTCTGACGGACTATCAGGAAGTAGCCTGGGACGGTGATAATAGTGTTTACAGTGCTGGCCTGGATACTGATCCGCTGAATGCTGACACAGATAGCGATGGCATCATTGATGGTGCCGAGTCACTGGCTGGTACAGATCCGCTGGATGCAGACAGTACATTTGTCTGGGGTGATATTAATAATGACGGGGCCGTCAATGCAGCAGACGTGTTACTGGCAACCCGTGCAGCACTTGGCACGCTGACGCTGGATAGTCCCCAGTTAGCTCGCGGCAACGTGGCACCCCTGGTCAGCGGTCAGCCGTCATCCATGCCGGATGATGACTTCAATGTTGCTGACCTGCTGTTGATTACCGGCAAGGCAACCGGGGTGATGAGCTTCTGATGGCGGCTTGTGGCCATCAGAACTCGGCAGCTTCTACTTCCATATAGGCCTGTGCGCCCTGCGGGCCGATTTCCTCGTCATACAATGCCCAGTCCTTGTATGCCACCGTGGCCTTGAGTGCAATCGGTTTAACATCGCTGCTGTCCATGTCCGCATCAAAGGCCTGCTTGGCTGATGCGTATACGGCTGTCAGGTAACCCCGGAAGACCTTCACTATTGCTACATCACCGGTCTTGCCGTGTCCCGGTACCCAGGTGGCTGCATTAATTTCCAGAATGCGGTCAACACTGTTGATGTTGCCAGTGAAGTTGCCGTCCACCATTCGCGGGATGCGGTTGGTGGTGACATTGTCTCCCAGAAAAATAACGCCATCCTCGACCACTTCAATCATCAGATCTGTCCGGGTGTGCGCCTGGCCATAGTGATGTATGCGGAAGGTCTTGTTGCCGACCTTGATGGTGTCGCCGTGGTTGAGTGCGTGATCCGGGCCAACAACCCTGGTGCCTTTGGTAGCGCCTTCTGTGAGCTTGTCCATCAGTTCAACCCAGGTATCGCCGGCACCGTCTTTTATCATGGCGAGCATCTCGGTGTGGCCGTAAACAGGCGCATCCGGCCAGACGGCCTTTATGGCCTGGTTGCCCAGCCAGTGGTCGCCGTGAATATGGGTGTTAAACACCGCAACCACCGGTTTGTCGGTGACGTCTTTCAGCATCCTCAGTACCATCTCGCCAGACTGCAGGCTGGAGCCCGGATCGATGATGACGGCACCCTCGCTGGTTAAAACCACGCCGGGGTTGTTCATAAACCCCTGGTTGTCGACGTTCGGCATTTCCAGTGGACCGTGAATGACCCATATATTTTCCGCCACTTTTTCGAAAGGCTGGTCCTGTACGGCGGCTGATAATGACGCTGTCAGTCCGCCCAGAAGAAACAGTGATAAAAACAGCTGTGTCAGATATTTCATGGTAATTTTCCTCTCGTGATGTACTAGTGCTGATGGCGCCGGCTTGCGGTTATTTGCTCGTAGGCAGCCTTTATTTGCTGGGTTTTTTCGGTGGCCAGCTTGATCATTTCTTCAGGCAGCCCCTTCGCAATCAGTTTGTCCGGATGATGCTGGCTCATCAGGCGACGGTAGGCCTTTTTCACCTCTGCATCGCTGGCCGTTTTCTCGATGCCGAGTATCTGGTAGGCGTTTGATAACGGTGCTCGCCGGGTGCCGCCGGATGACGGGCCGCCGCCGGAAAAGCTGAACAGATGCTCAATTTCCGCATGATCAAATCCCAGCTGTTCGCCGATGGTATACAAAATGCGTTTTTCACTGGTATGCAGATGGCCATCGGCCATGGCTGTTGCTATTTGTATCTCGAGGAACATCTGCACCAGGTTGCGTCGGCGCATGCATTCCTGCCGGAACTGCTGCAGGACATCATGCAGGGGGAAGCCGTCCTTTTTGCCCTCGTTGAAAAGTTTTATGGCAGCCTTGCGCTGCAGTGCATTCAGCTGCATGCGCCCCATGATGGACTCGGTGGCCGAGATTTCCTCGGGCGTGACCTTGCCATCGGCCTTGGCGATATGGCCCATGACCGAGAACGTGGTGGTAAAGAAAGCTGCCTGCACGCGCTCCTGTTGGCCGGTGCCAAAAGCACCCTGTTCATCAGTGAGCTTGATGCCGCGATCGAAGTTGCGGCCAAGCGCCGCACCCAGCAGTGCGCCCAGCGGGCCGCCGAACATGTATCCGAGGGTGCCGCCAAGTAATGTTCCCCACCAGGGCATTAGTGATAACTCCGGGCTGTATCGGTGTCAGGGTGCTTGATCATAGGAAATGTCGTGCAGCTGTGTCAGGTGTTCTGCGTCTGGATTGCAAGACTACTTGAAAGGTGGCAGCGGGGTGCTGATGTACCAGTCTTTTATCTCGGGGTCATATTTCCAGACCTGGTTATCGATGATCGTGGAAAGTTTCATGTTCGCGTCATTGTAGTAAACAATCTGGACGGCGAGTTTCACCTCTGCGTGATCCTCGGAAAGGGTTTTGTTCATAACATTATAGGAGGTCACCTTGATGTGTTGCAGTGTTTCCAGGTCCGGCGAGTATGCAGCAGGGTCCTCGAGTCTCCTGAGGCTGTTGGCAGTGCCGAAATCAACCCAGCGTATGGCTGTTTCGTATTTCCACAGGGCCTTGTCATAGGTGATATTTTTTTTGCTGTCATCAACTGCAGCACAGCCCAACAGTGAAAGGGCCAGTAAAACAGAACAGGTGATTCGGTACATGCAATACTCCGGATAAGGACTGGTTGGATACAGGTTATCCGGCCATTATAACTGACCGTGGCAATTAGTTTTTAGCCGGGTGCTGATCCGGTAGTGGCAGGCTGAAACAGGGAAATCTGCGCGTGGCAGGAAATGGCCGCGTTACTTCCTCTTTGCCGGTGAAGTGAGCTGGTCGGCCAGTTTGTCGATGTGCCCGGTGAGCGCCTCGCGAGCCTTTTTCTGCTGCTGGACGGTGGATTCCAGCTGTATGGCTTTGGCTATATAGCCGGTCATGTGAGTCTGCAAGTCTGATATCTCCTGCCGCAGCTCGGTAAGCTGGTTTTTTGCGGCCTGGCTTTCCTTTCTGGCTTCGTCACGCTCTCGCTGCAATCTTGCCAGTTTACCCAGGTCTTTCACCGCATCGTTACGGGTACCGGGGGATGTGCGCTGTGCATCGCTGGCCGGGATTTCCGCGTCAACGGCTGCAATTTTGTCGGTTACCGCCTCGCCCCGGCTGTCGGTCGTTACGCCGAGCAGTTCGGCTGGTATGCTCTTGTTCATGCCGCCTTCCAGTACGCAGACATCAAATCCGCGCTGACTCAAAAGGAATGCGGCTGATACGCTGCGTCTGCCAGTATCACAGCAAATGATATATTTTATTTCAGGATCGAGGCTATTGGCTCTTTCGCGCACCATTGACAGGGGTACATTGATGCTGTTGTCAAAGGCATAACCGGCGTGTTCGTCTGCCAGTCTGACATCCAGCCAAGTGCCGCCTTCTTTAATTGAAGCCTGTGCCAGGTCGTAGTCCATGTAGTGGACGAGATTTTTCTTCAGCAGTTCTACAAAGTTCTTCTTGGAGAGGCGCATCAGGGTGCCGTCGCTTACCATGGAGATGGTTGCATTGCGTTTTGCATCCGATACCAGTGCCTCTTCACCGAAGCAGTCACCATCGCCCAGTTCTGCCAGTGGGACGTCCCAGCCTTCTCCGGAGGCAAGGCGGGTAACCGAGCACTTGCCCTGCCGTATGATGTAAAAGTAATCGCCTTCATCACCCTGACGGATGATGACCTCGCCAGCTTTGACATTAACCGACTCCAGTGTCTGCAGCAGTTTTTGAATATCCGTTGGCGCCAGTTTAATGAGCGCCTCGGACTGTAGCATGCGGGTCATCCAGTCTTCGCCGACCGCGGGGTTGGCGAGCACTGACTTGTCTTCAGCAGACTGGTCGAGTGTCAGCATGACGTCCAGTAAAGTGGAATCGACGTAGGCAATGACTGACTTGGTTGCGGCGCGCCCGATGATGAGCCGTGGTTGCTGGTTGGCAAGCGGGTAGCGTGCCGGGTCGGTACCTGCGGAGATTACACCCGTTACCTTGCCGCTCGAATCAATAAGATTGATGACGCCGTCGAGCAGGTATATTGAACGGTTGTCACGGTCGCCTTCGCCAAACAGGTAGCTGCCGGCTGTGACATCCTCGATGGTCAGGGTGCTGGTTATTTCCTTGTAGCGGGTTTCGGTCAGGGAGTTTAGCGGGATCAGGTCACGCAGAATCTCCTGGCCGGAGAATTTCTTTTCCTGTGGATCAAGTGTTTTCATCTGTTTGTCTGCTCTCCAAAGAGGTGACTTGCCGGGAGGCGGGTGCAGGCCCTCACTGAAGCTATCGGCAGGAATGTGCGTGTATATAGGGGAGCACAGGTGCTGCCGGGGTTGTTTGCCCCGGTTCCCGGTGCCTGGCCCCGGTTTTTACTGAAAATGTGATGCAGGTCCGGTTGCTTGCCCGTACTGCCGGCTTACTGCAAATATGCGGTTGGCAGGATGCCTTTTAAATATGCCCGGCCACCCAATTGAGTCATTTGACGGAGTATTTCATTACGGCGACCGATGACATAGGCTGATGGCCGGGCGGCCTGAAATCTCAGCGGGTTGGGAAGCACGGCGGCCAGCAGTGCCGCCTGTTCGCGGCTGACTGCACTGGCCGGCCTTGAGAAAAACTTCAGGGAAGCAGCCTGTACACCGAAGGTGCGCTTGCCGGTTTCTGCAATGTTCAGGTACACCTCAAGGATACGCTCCTTGGACCAGCATAGTTCCAGCAGCAGCGTCAGCCATGCCTCCAGCCCCTTGCGCAGGAAACTGCGCCCCTGCCACAGGAACAGGTTCCTGGCGACCTGCTGGGTGAGCGTGCTGGCACCGCGCAGGCGCCCGCCCTGTGTGTGCTGTGCAACGGCATCCTTGATGGCATCGAGGTCAAAGCCGAAATGGTCAGGGAATTTCTGGTCTTCCGAGGCCACCACCGCCAGCGGGATATCGGGTGACATGCGCTCCAGCGGTATCCACTGATAATCCTGACGTTCTCTTTCCGCGAGCGTCCGGCTAACCATGACGGCAGAGGTGGGCGGCGGTACCCAGCGCAGCAGCATGACCGGCACAAGGCTGACCATCAGGAACAAGATGACTATCCGCAACAGCCAGCGATGCAAGCATTTCATATTTTATCTTGTGCGTCCTGATAAACTACTATGCAGAGGTTGGGTTAATTGTAGCCCGGATTCGTGACAGGCAGGTGTTCCCTTGGCGATTAGTGTCTTTGATCTTTTCAGAATTGGTATCGGCCCATCAAGCTCGCATACCGTTGGACCGATGCGTGCTGCAAGTATGTTTGTGGATGGACTGTCTGATGGTGGCCAGATGAGTCAGCTTGCACGCATGCGTGTCGAGCTGTTTGGTTCGCTGGGCGCTACCGGCAAGGGGCATGGTACCGACAAGGCGCTGATCCTGGGACTGCAGGGTGAGCATCCTGAAACGGTTGATACCGGGGCGATTCCTGCCTGCCTTGAACGGGTAAAGACACTCGGCGAGCTGCAGCTGCCGGGTGACGCGCGGCTGGTCTTCAATATGCAGCAGGACCTGGTGTTTCACAAGAACGAGGTCTTGCCCTACCACCCGAACGGCATGACATTTTATGCCATGGACAGTGCAGGGAATGTTATCCGGGAGCGCACCTATTACTCTGTCGGTGGTGGTTTCGTTGTCAATGAGGAAGCCGCCGGCGCTGACCGCATTGTAGAAGACAATACGCATTTGCCATTTCACTTTACTACCGGTGCGCGCTTGCTTGCCCATTGTGAGGAGCAGGGGCTTTCCATCAGCCAGATCATGTTACAGAACGAACGGGCCTGGCAGGGTGATGAGGAAATACACACAAGGTTGCTGGACATCTGGGCGGCGATGCAGGCGTGTGTCACGCGCGGTTGTCAGACTGAAGGGGTACTGCCGGGCGGATTAAAAGTTAAGCGCCGGGCAGCACGGATGTATCGTCAGCTGACCAGCGAGCAGGAATTGCACAAGGTACCGCTGGGAACTATGGACTGGGTAAACCTGTATGCACTCGCGGTGAACGAAGAGAATGCCGCCGGCGGCAGGGTGGTGACCGCACCCACCAACGGCGCCGCCGGTATTATTCCGGCGGTGATGCACTATTACTGGAATTTCTGTCCGGGCCACAGCGAGGCGGGTATTGTGCGTTTTCTGCTGACCGCCGGCGCGATTGGTATTCTGTATAAAGAAAATGCATCTATATCCGGCGCCGAGGTCGGCTGTCAGGGTGAGGTGGGGTCGGCCTGTTCGATGGCAGCCGGGGCATTGACCGAGGTGAATGGCGGTACGCCCGGGCAGGTGGAGAACGCAGCCGAAATTGCCATGGAACACAATCTCGGTCTTACCTGTGACCCGGTTGGCGGGCTGGTGCAGGTACCCTGTATCGAACGTAATGCCATGGGTGCGGTGAAAGCCATCAATGCCTCACGCATGGCGCTGCGCGGTGACGGCACCCACTTTGTATCGCTTGACAAGGTCATCAAGACCATGCGTGAAACCGGTGCGGATATGAAAACCAAGTACAAGGAAACGTCCAGGGGCGGGCTGGCGGTAAATGTAATCGAGTGCTAGTACTTAACCTGTAGGAGCGGATCTCGTCCGCGATTTTGGTGGTTGAATTGTTCGCGCACGAGATGCGCTCCTACAAGAGCTAATACGTTTGCAGGATACAATTGTTCCCGTTCTATTTTATACTGCGAATGAGTGGCCCGATGGTGAGTCCCTGCACCAGTATCGAGAAAATGACCACGGCGTAGGTTACGGCGACCAGGGTATCGCGCATCTCGCCGGCGGGTAGCGACAGTGCCAGGGCCACCGAGATGCCGCCGCGTAATCCGCCCCATGTCAGTATCTGGATGGCCTTCGGTGTGAAATTACGGAAGCGGCGCATGATGGTAATGGGTATGCCGACCGTGACAAAGCGCGCCAGTAACACGATTGGAATCGCGAGCAGTCCGGCCAGCAGGTATTCCTGGATGAAAACCAGTACCAGCACCTCAAGACCGATGAGCACGAACAGCACCGCGTTCAGTATCTCGTCAACCAGTTCCCAGAAGGTGTCCAGGTGTTCGCGGGTCTTTTCCGACATGGCCAGTACCCGGCCATGGTTGCCAATCAGCAAACCGGCCACCACGATGGCGATCGGTGCCGACAGGTGCAGGGCTTCAGCAAGGGTATAGCCACCGGTAACCAGTGCCAGCGTCAGCAGTACCTCGACCTGGTAGTTATCCACGCTCTTCAACATCCAGTAGGTGAGCCCGCCGGCGCCCAGGCCAAACAGGATGCCGCCGATGGCTTCCTGTGAAAATATCAGCAGTACATCGCCAACAGACATGTCCGTACCCCCTGCGGCGATGCGTGCAATGACGAGGAACATCACCACTGCCACGCCGTCATTGAATAACGACTCGCCGGCAATTTTCGCTTCCAGGCTCTTCGGCGCTTTGGCTTGCTTGAGAATGCCCAGCACGGCGATCGGATCAGTCGGGGAAATCAGTGCGCCGAACAACAGGCAATAGATAAACGGAATGTCCAGACCGATCAGACCGAAGACATACCAGCCCAGGGCACCGATAATAAATGTCGCCCCGAGAACGCCAACGGTTGCCAGTACAAAAATGATGCCGCGTTGCCGGGCAAGGTCATTCAGGTTGACATGCAGGGCGCCGGCAAATAACAGGAAGCTCAGCATGCCGTGCAGCAGGGTTTCATCGAAATCGATGCTGTCCAGCATGACTTCTACATCATGCTCCAGCTGGATACCGATCGTCCCGAGCATGTTCAGGAGCAGTGAGAAAATCAGTGCCACCAGCATGATACCGATGACGGTTGGCAGCTTCAGAAAACGGTGGTTGATGTAGCTGAAAACAGCAGACGCGGTCAGCAGTAAGGCCAGTATGTGGAATAGTTTCACGGTGGACGGCTTATTTCAGCGTCAGCAGTTTCTCGTGCATGTCTGTGATGCATTTTTCGGTAGCGTCCCAGCCGATGCAGCCATCAGTCACCGACACGCCGTACTGCAACTCATCAAGGTTCTCCGGGATGGGCTGATTTCCGAAGTTGATATTACTTTCAATCATCAGGCCGATGATGGAGTCGTTACCCTCGAGTATCTGGTTGGTAACGTTTTCGGCGACCAGTGGCTGCAGTGCCGGGTCCTTGTTGGAGTTCTCGTGGCTGCAGTCGACCATGATGTGGGGGCAGACGCCGGCTTTCCTGAGTACTTTTTCGCAGGTGGCAATGTTCACCGAATCATAATTGGGCTTGCCATTACCCCCACGCAACACGACATGACCGTATTTATTACCGGCGGTGCTGACAATGGCAACATGGCCGCCGGCATCGATGCCAAGGAAGTTGTGTGGATGACTGACGGACTTCAGTGCATTGACCGCGACAGCCAGGCTGCCATCGGTGCCGTTCTTGAAACCCACCATGCAGGAAAGACCGCTGGACATTTCGCGGTGTGTCTGTGATTCGGTGGTGCGCGCGCCAATGGCTGACCATGAAATCAGGTCCTGCATATACTGCGGGGAAATCGGGTCCAGCGCCTCGGTGGCCAGCGGCAGACCCAGTTCGGCAAGATCCAGCAGCAGCCGGCGCCCAATGTGCAGGCCTTCCTCAATCTCAAATGACCCGTTCATGTGCGGATCGTTAATCAGGCCTTTCCAGCCGATGGTGCTGCGCGGTTTTTCAAAATACACGCGCATTACCAGGCACAGGGTGTCCTGCACCTGGTCCGCCAGCGCCTTCAGGCGCTTGCCGTAATCGACGGCAGCAGCAGGGTCGTGAATGGAGCAGGGACCAATGACGATAAACAGTCGTTTGTCCTTGCGCTCGAGGATATTTTTAATGGTTTCACGGCCGTTGAGGACGGACTTCGCTGCCGCTTCGGACATCGGCAGCGACTCTTTAAAGGCCTCCGGTGTTATCAGTCTCGAACAGGAGACGATGTTAAGGTCTTCAATGCGCTTGTCGGTCATGGGGCTTCCAGTGGTTCGGGCTCGTAAGATTAGCCGGTCATTTTACGTGAAAAAGCCGCGCGTGCTGCAATTGAAATGAAGAATATTCCATGCCGGCAGGCGGGGATTGCCGGCCACCGGGTGAAAACCTGCCGTGGTCACTGTTTTGGCGGTGGCAGGGCATAATAGTGGCCTCTTGTAACCGTTGAGTGAACGATCATGACACGACAGCCGCCGGGCGATAACTGGATTTACGACGTCAATGTCGGGGATTTTGATGAGCGGGTATTGACGGTCTCACAGCGGCACCCGGTGCTGGTCGACTTCTGGGCGGAGTGGTGTGCGCCCTGCCTGGTGATTGCGCCGGTGCTGGCACAGGTTGTGGGTGAGTATGCCGGGGCGCTGGTGCTGGCCAGGGTGGAGGTCGACGTTGGTGAAAACATGAAGCTGGCGGGTCGTTACCGGGTGCGCGGCTTTCCCACGGTGATGCTGTTCAGGTATGGCGAGGAGCAGGGCCATTTCACTGGCGCGCTGCCACTTTCCCGGGTGCGGGACTTCGTCAAGCAGCATGGGGGCGTATAGTGACGTGACCTGCAGGTTATTTGCCATGTTGTTGATCATCGCTGCGTCCCCAGCGCCTGCCAACTCGCCGGTGCAGCAGCCGCTACTGGTGCAGATTGCCAGGGTAGTTACGGATTCGCCGTTGCCGATGCGCCGCGATTTTTCCTGGCTGGCGATCACCGAGATGGCGAGTATGTATACCGAGGAAGCAGAGCGCGCGCGGCTTGAAACAAGGCACACGGAACGTGCCCGTGACGCAGCCAAATGGGCGGCCTCGGTTGACAGCTACGCAGCCAGAATGCAGGCCATGGCAGATGCGATCACATCAGCTACACCCATAGAGATCATTATCGGTACCGATAAAAGCATCAACCTGTATGTGGCCGGTGAGCCGGTGATCCTGACAGGTGCGTTCAGCGGACAGCAGGACGTTTATGAACAGCGCGTCATCGAACAGTTTTGCGTGTTGTACCTGTGTGAACGCCTGCTGGCCGAGTTGGATCTATCTGTATCCGAGGCGGATGTCATGGTCAGCAAGCGTGCGGCCAACGCGGCTTACTGGAGTTTCAGCCAGTATGCCGGGCCGGTCTGCATGACCGAGGACGGTCTTGAGTTCCAGTTCCGGGAAATGTCAGGCATGCACCGCAAGCGTGCGGCCTGCAACCAGATTGTCGCCGAGCTGTATGCGCTGGTCGACGCCATTGTGCGCAGCAGCAACCGGGGTGTGCCGGTAGACTGGGGGAGTGTGGAAATTTATCCGATTGCGGACAGTGAAGGACATCGGGTAGTGTTAAATGCAGGTGACGAGGCTCGTCTGCGGTTACCCGGACTGGCTGCCAGCAAGGAGCTGTTCAGAATCGTGCGCCCGTGGCTGGCAGCCCGGGTGCAAGGTCAGGACTTTCACCTGGTGGTGCTGAATGCCAGGCAATTGATGCAAGGCGTGGTAACAAGTCAGTGAAACGGAGTC
>DAOVVG010000057.1 GCA_030632175.1 Gammaproteobacteria bacterium | reverse complement strand
TTTTTCGCGGTGACATGAAGCGCCTGGACTACTACTGGTATGCACGCAGCCCCTGGCTTCTCCTGCTAACGCCGGTCTCGCTGGTTTTTCGTGTGGCTGTCTGGTTACGGCGTAAGGCCTACCGTATTGGCCTGCTGCGAAGTCACCGGGTATCGCTGCCGGTCATCATAGTCGGAAATATCACAGTTGGCGGAACCGGCAAGACGCCACTGGTTATCTGGCTGGCAGATTATCTGCGTGGCAAGGGCTGCCGACCGGGAATAATTTCACGTGGCTACGGGGGCAAGGCGAGCAACTGGCCGCAGCAGGTGCGTCCGGACAGTGATCCTGCCATGGTAGGTGACGAGGCGGTGTTGCTGGCGGGTGCGACAGCGTGTCCCATGGCCGTGGGGCCAGACCGGGTAGCCACTGCCAGAGCGCTCATTGAGCACAGTGATTGTGATGTCATTCTGAGTGATGATGGCCTGCAACATTACGCGTTGCAGCGGGATATAGAAATTATTGTTATAGACGGTATCCGGCGTTTCGGGACAGGTCTCTCCATTCCGGCAGGTCCCATGCGTGAGCCTGCCAAACGTGTGCAGGAAGCAGACCTTGTGGTGATTAACGGCCTGGGCAGCGGGCATGAACACATTATGCGAATAAAACCGGGTGATGCACACAGCCTGATTGATAGCGGTGTCACGCGGCGGCTGGCCGATTTCCGCGGGCAGGCTGTGCATGCGGTGGCCGGCATCGGTAACCCGGAACGTTTCTTCCAGTCCCTGGAACAACTGGGTATGCAGCTGGAGAAACATGTATTTCCGGATCATTATAAATTTACCGCTGCGGATATCCGTTTCGGGGATAACAAGCCGGTCATTATGACGGAGAAAGATGCGGTAAAATGCCGCTACTTTGCGACAGAGAATGACTGGTATATACCTGTTACAGTCCAGATGTCAGCGGATTTTTGCCAGCGCCTGGATGAATTGCTGGAAGCAGGGGCGGACGGCCATGGTTAACCAGTTGTTCCTACAGACAGTTACCTTTTCAGGAGCGTATCGTGGATAAAAAATTACTGGATATACTTGCCTGCCCGGTTTGCAAGGGACCTCTGGTCTATCAGCAGGAAACCAATGAACTGATATGCAAACCGGATCGTCTGGCTTATCCAATCAGGAATGATATACCGGTAATGCTGGAAGAAGAGGCCCGGCAGATACCGGCGGATCAGGATATCTGAGCTGATCGTTGATGGATACTGTATTCAAGGTCGTCATTCCTGCACGTTACGCATCAACCCGCTTGCCGGGCAAGCCCCTGCTGGAAATTGCCGGTCGCCCGATGTTGCAGTACGTTCACGGGCAGGCACTGCAAAGCGGGGCAAGTGAAGTGATTATTGCGACGGATGACCAGCGTATCCTGGATGCAGCCAACGGTTTTGGGGCAACGGTGTGCATGACATCGGTTGAACACGAATCAGGCACCGAGCGTCTTGCTGAAGTGGCCGAGGTCATGGCGTGGGATGACCAGGCAATCGTTGTGAATGTGCAGGGGGATGAACCCCTGATCCCTCCGACCCTGATCAGGCAGGTCGCAGAGGGTCTTGCCAGCCATCCTGATGCATCTGTTGCAACACTGGCTTATCCGATGCAGCAGGCGGATGAAGTTGCGGACCCGAATATCGTCAAAGTGGTTCTGGATAAAGAAGGGTATGCGCTGTACTTCAGCCGTGCACCGATTCCCTGCCGCCGTGATGAATCATCGAATGCCGATTCCCTGTCTTCCTTGCGACACATCGGTTTGTACGCCTACCGCGCCAGCTTCCTGAAACGTTACCAGGGGCTGGAACCTTCGCCGCTGGAAGAAGTCGAGAAGCTCGAACAGTTGCGTGTTTTATGGCATGGCCTGAAGATCTTTGTCGCAATAGCAAGCGAGATGCCCGGTCATGGTGTCGATACCGAAAGTGATTTGCAGCGTGTCGAGAAAATATTATCCGTCTAAACAAACTGCCGGGTGTAAGCAATTGATATTCTGTGTCCGGGAACAGTAAAATTTATTTTTCCAATGTATCAAGTGAAATGGCAGGTAATTAATTGAGTAATAAAATAAATGTTTCGGTCCTGTTTGTCTGCATGGGCAATATTTGCAGGTCACCGACAGCGCAGGGCGTATTTGAAAGGCTGGTGGAAGAGCATCAGCTTGCAGGTGCCATTGAGATCGATTCGGCCGGTACACATGCCTATCATATTGGCGAACGCCCTGACGAGCGGGCTTCTGCCGCGGCCTTGAAGCGTGGTGTTGATCTCAGTTCCCAGCAGGCACGTCGTGTCAGCCCTGAAGACTTTGACAGGTTTGATTATGTGCTGGCTATGGATCGTGATAATTATGAAATATTGTCAACGAGTTGCCCGTCCGGGCTGGAATCAAGGTTACGTCTGTTTCTGGAATTTGCGCCGGACCTTGAAACCCGGGAAGTGCCTGATCCCTACTATGGCGGACCAAGCGGTTTTGAGCGCGTGCTGGATATGATCGAGCAGGCTTCAGAGGGGCTGCTGGCAGATATACGCCAGCAGCACGGCCTCTGAGACTGAACCTTACTCCGAGGCTGTCTTCTCGGTCTTGGGTGCGGTGTTCGTAGTGCTTGCCGGTGGTTGCCCGCCAGCAGGGGTGTTTGAGGCAACCGGTTTTTCTGCTGCAGGTGCCACCGGTTTTGGCTGGCCTGGCTGCGGACTGGTTGGTGCGCCAGCAGGGGTGTTTGAGGCAGCCGGTTTTTCTGCTGCAGGTGCCAGCGGTTTTGGCTGGCCTGGCTGCGGACTGGCTGGTGCCCCGGCAGGGGTATTTGAGGCAACCGGTTTTTCTGCTGCAGGTGCCAGCGGTTTTGGCTGACCTGGCTGCGGGCTGGTTGGTGCACTGGCATTGCTGGTCACAGGTGCTGCCGGACGAGTATCCGGTTTTACAGCCTGCGTCTTTACGTTAGCGGTATCGCCTTGCGGGTTTGTACCGCCGCTGCTTGTCGGCTGCTTGTTGCCGTCAACATCAGGTTTGTTCTGGGCATTGCTGCTGCTTGCCGGCTGATTCTGGTTGCCAGCGTTGCGGTTCTGACCTGAGGAGCGTCTGCGTCCGCCTCGGCGGCCACGTCTTGAACCCTGCTTTGACTGACTACCTGTTGCGCTCTTGTCTTGCTGGCTTGCCTGTTCCTGTGCGACTTCCTGACTGTCTGTCGTTTGTTTTGGAGCTTCCTTTTGTTGCCCCTGTTTTGCCTGCGGTTTGTTACCCGCAGCCCGTCTTTGACCGCCTGACTGAGCACCAGACTGACCACCTGCCGGTTTTTTGGCTGGCCGACGTTTACCCTGTGGCTGCCCGCGGCGATTGCGATTACGGTCACCACTGCTACGCTGGCCACGGTTTGCTTGTGTGCGCTGTCGTGGTTTGGCGCGTTCTTGCTTTTTGGTGTCTTCGCCACTGCCGAACAGGCTGGCAAACAGGCGTTTCAGCAGGCCGGGTTTGGCGGCTGTTTTTTTTGATCGCCGGGGTGGTTGGGGCGGGCGCTTGTGCAGTCGGTTTTACTGACTTGACGGCAGGCACTTCAGGGCCTGGTTTCTCGCCCGGCAATGTCGGTGTGGCTTCGGGCTCAGATGTGGTTTTGGCCATTTTGTAGCTGGCCGATACCGGCTCACTCAATGATTCATCTTTGCGAATGCGCTGCACGTCATAGCTGGGCGTTTCCAGTGAGGGCGATGGAATCAGCATCACTGCAATCTTGTGGCGCGCCTCAAGCTCGCCGAGCAACTCGCGCTTTTCGTTGAGCAGGAAGGTCCCGACATCAACAGGCACATGGGCAACAACACGCAGGGTGTTGTCTTTCATGATCTCTTCTTCAATGATCCTGAGTACAGACAGGGACAGTGATTCGACGCCGCGTATGGTGCCCTGGCCGGTACAGCGCGGGCAGACGATCTGGCTGGATTCGCCCAGTGAGGGACGCAGGCGCTGACGCGACATTTCCAGCAGTCCGAAGCGGGAGATGCGGCCAATCTGTACGCGGGCCCGGTCCATCTTCAGCGCTTCGCGCAGGCGGTTTTCCACCTCGCGCTGATGACGTGCCGGCTGCATATCAATGAAGTCAATGACCACCAGGCCGCCGAGATCCCGAATACGCAGTTGCCGGGCTATTTCGTCAGCAGATTCGAGATTGGTATTCAGCGCGGTCTCCTCGATATCACTGCCCTTGGTGGCGCGGGCAGAGTTGATGTCGATGGAAATCAAAGCCTCGGTGTGATCAATGACGATGGCGCCACCGGACGGCAGGGTGACTTCACGCTGAAAGGCTGACTCAATCTGCGATTCAATCTGAAAGCGGTTGAAGAGGGGGACGGTGTCCTGATAGAGCTTCAGTTTCGACAGGTTGTGCGGCATGACCCGTTCCATAAACTCGCGGGCGGTGTCATAGACTTCCTGACTGTCGATCTGTATTTCCGAGATATCCGTACGCAGGTAGTCACGCAGTGCGCGAATAATGACGTTGCTTTCCTGGTAGATGAGGAATGGGGCGGGGCGCTCTTTCGAAGCCTCTGTGATGACCTGCCACAGATGAACGAGGTAATCCAGATCCCACTGCAGTTCTTCAGTGTTGCGACCGATGCCGGCCGTACGAACGATCATCCCCATATCTTCGGGGATATTCATGGCGCTCATGGCGTCGTGGACGAGGTTGCGATCATCGCCCTGAATGCGTCGGGAGACACCCCCGGCACGCGGGTTGTTTGGCATCAGGACCATGTAGCGTCC
This sequence comes from Gammaproteobacteria bacterium, assembly GCA_030632175.1. Taxonomy (GTDB): domain Bacteria; phylum Pseudomonadota; class Gammaproteobacteria; order UBA9214; family UBA9214; genus UBA9214. The sequence continues at coordinate 6,171 of DAOVVG010000057.1, read as the reverse complement.
TGCAAGACTGATGAAGGTGGTCAGGGCAGCGCCCTTGTTGCCACGTTCTTCTTTCTCGACCTGAACAACCAGTTCCTGGCCTTCGCGCAGTGCATCCTTGATGCTGAGACGGCCGGAAGCACTCTTGGCGGAATCGCTAAAGTAGCTACGGGCAATTTCTTTTAGCGGCAGAAAACCGTGACGGTTACCCCCGTAATCAACAAAGGCGGCTTCGAGGCTGGGCTCGATGCGGGTGATTTTTCCTTTGTAGACGTTGGATTTCTTTTGACCGCGTGAGGGTACCTCTATATCAAGGTCGTAAAGCTTCTGGCCATCGACCATGGCTACACGCAGCTCTTCGGGCTGCGTGGTATTGATTAGCATTCTTTTCATGTGTTTTGTCTCTCTGGCGCTCGACCTGATTACGTACACAGCGGTGTGCCTGGCCTGTTCTCAACGTGGCGTGTTGCCAGACGGGCATGGAAATGCCCATTACCCTGAACATGCAGGTAATGATTGCTGAAATTTGTTGTTGTACGTAATGCACGGGAGCGATTGTTGTTTGTTTAATTTATTGAATTACAGCGTATTGCTGAATGTTATGAAGACTGCTGGCTATTTATTACAGCTGACATCTCCAGTAAAAAATTGGTGTTCGGCAAACCTTTAACGCATATAAAGGGTATACCGAACTGGCACTATAACAACCTTGGTCAATACCCGCAAACGAGACAGGTAATACAACCGCATGAAACGCTGTAGAATTCGCAGCAGTTTTAGACAATATTGCAGCGAATGAGCCAGCTAAAGACAAAAAGTTTCCCCAAAGTCCGTCAGGTTAATGTGTCGGAAGATGAGGCCGGGCAGCGTATCGACAATTTTTTGGCGCGCTACCTCAAGGGGGTACCGAAAAGCCATATCTACCGTATCCTGCGGCGCGGGGAGGTGCGGGTGAACAGTGGCCGCATCCGTGCCCAGTACAAGGTGTGTGCCGGTGATACCGTACGCATTCCGCCCGTCAGGGTGTCTCAGTCCAGGCCCGGGCATGTGCCGAATATCAACCTTGAGCAATGCATTCTGTTTGAAAATCCACGCTGTCTGGTACTTAACAAGCCATCGGGTGTTGCGGTGCATGGCGGCAGTGGCCTGAGCTACGGCATCATTGAGGCGCTGCGGGCAGAGCGCCCCGAGGCACCTTATCTGGAGTTGGCGCACCGGCTTGACCGTGAAACTTCGGGTTGTCTGGTGATTGCCAAGCGGCGCAGTTTTCTTCGCGCATTCCATGAACAATTGCAGCATGGACGGGTCAGAAAGCATTACCTGGCACTGGTGAGTGGTGCATGGAAAGGCGGTAAGCGGACTGTAGACGTCGCGTTACGTAAAAACCAGTTGCGTGGCGGTGAGCGTATGGTCAGTGTGGATGCTGATGGTAAACAGGCGATCAGTATTTTCAGGCCGGTCTCCACTTATAAAGATGCCACCCTTGTGGAGGTCGAGCTGAAAACCGGCAGGACCCATCAAATCCGTGTTCACGGCACGTATATCGGTCACCCGCTGGCCGGTGACGAGAAGTACGGCGATGAGGAATTCAATCGTCAGATGCGGGCCATTGGCCTGCGTCGTATGTTTTTGCATGCGCACAGGATTGAGTTTGTGGACGCATACGATGATGAAGTCATCATGGTCAGTTCACCACTGGACGATAACCTCAAGGCTGTTCTGGATCAGCTCGAATCGCCATAATCTCTTGCTGAAATGCATTTCACCACACGAACAACGGCGAACAAACGGTAAACGGCCAATGACCGCAGCAATAAAATTTATTGTTTTTGACTGGGACGGCACGCTGATGGATTCCGAGGCGCAAATTGTGTCATGTATACATGCCGCCATTGCAGACCTTGATCTGGAGCCGATGAGTAACGACACGGTCAGCAATATTATCGGTCTTGGTTTGCGTGAGGCAATTGACGCACTGGTACCCGGGCGTGACGAGCAATTTCACCAGGCATTCGTGGACGCTTACCGGACCCACTGGTTCCAGTCTGAAAGCTCGGTGCTGTTTGATGGCGTGCGTGCGACGCTGGATGCCGTCAGGGAGAGCAATTTTCTGCTGGGTGTGGCAACCGGAAAGGCACGGCGAGGGCTGGACCGGGTGCTGAACGATACCGGCCTGACTGCTTACTTTCATGCGACACGCTGTGCTGATGAGGCGCCTTCAAAGCCACATCCGCAAATGCTGCTGGATTTGATGGCAGCACTGGATGTTCTTCCCGAAGAGACGATAATGGTGGGTGATACCGAATACGACATGGAGATGGCGACCAATGCCGGTGTTGCGAAAGTTGCGGTACGTTCAGGTGTTCATTCAGGTGAACGACTTAACCGGCATGCGCCGCTGGTCTGCCTGGACCGGATATCTGAAATGCCTGACTGGATGGCTGCTGCAGGACTCATCTCCGGATAATACTTTTGATCTGATAACTGATAACAGGTGAATTTATGTTTAACAAGGATGCAACCAGCAGTAAACCCGGAAGCAGTGATGAGAGCTGGCACCGGGACCTTGTCAACCGGCTTGCGTTTGCAGCCGTTAACGAGCAACGCCGGACCCGGCGCTGGAGTGTATTTTTTAAATGCCTGCTGGCGCTGTACCTGCTTGCACTGCTGATCCTGTATATGCCAACGGACTGGTCAGAGATAAGCACGACAGGCACAAAACACACCGCACTGGTTGATCTGAAGGGTATCATTTCGGATTCATCAGAGGCCAGTGCTGACAATATAATCACCGGCCTGCGGGGTGCCTTTGAAGATGAGAACACGGCAGGTGTGATTCTGCGGGCAAATTCACCTGGCGGAAGTCCGGTGCAATCGGCCTATATTTATGACGAGATCATACGCCTCCGTGAGCTGTACCCGGACACGCCGCTGTATGCCGTGGTGACGGATGTCTGCGCTTCCGGGTGCTACTACGTGGTCTCAGCGGCTGACGATATCTATGTCAACAAGTCCAGTATTGTTGGTTCTATCGGCGTGCGCATGGACAGTTTCGGTTTTGTGGACACGCTGAAAATGCTCGGTGTTGAACGCCGCCTGTATACGGCAGGCGAGAGCAAGGGGTTTCTTGATCCGTTTACTCCCTCGAAACCGGCTGATGTGGCGCATGTAAAATTGTTGCTTGAGAGTATTCATGAGCAATTTATCAGTGCCGTTAAAACCGGGCGCGGTGAGCGTCTGAAAGATAATCAGCAATTGTTTACCGGCCTGGTCTGGACGGGTGAGGAGAGTCTGCCGATGGGGCTTGCCGATAAAGTAGGCAGTTCAGGATACGTCGCCAGGGAAGTCATCGGTGAAGAGGATATCATCGAATTCACAGAGAAGCAGGATCTGTGGGAGAAACTCAGTGAACGAATCTTTGTTGCCATGGCGAAAGGCATGAGTGAATTGTTTGCCGGTAGTGCCGGCGCGGTACGCTAGTTGTAGGAGCGGACCGTGTCTTCGAACCGGTTGCTTTTAGAGCCCGCGTATTAGGGGATCAGTAACCCTCATCGCCATTAGGCGATGTATCAAGCTGTATGTAAATGATGTTCAGTAAAATATAGACCGACTGCATAAATGAAGAGTCCCTTCCCCTTTATGCTCGTTCTTTGAGTACTCAGGGGGAAGGACAGGAAGAGGGGATATAAATCAGGGTGTTGTACTTTTGTATTGATCCCCTCTCCCCAACCCTCTCCCTGTGGGAGAGGGGGTTAATTGGCCGGTGCTATAGATTAGGTTTTCAGACGTAATCTGAAGCCACCGGTTTTAGATGGTGGAGTATTCACATTAGGGCAGCACAACCCCTGTCTGCATCAACATATCGGTCAGGCGAATCAGTGGCAGTCCGATCAGGGCGGTCGGGTCATCGCCCTCCATGCGTTCAAACAGCGTGATACCCAGGCCTTCTGACTTGAAACTGCCGGCACAGTTATAGGGCTGGTCTGCCCGCAGATAACGTTCTATCTGCTCTTCATCAAGCGTTCTGAATTGCACCCTGAAAGGAATGACATCTACCAGTGCCTCATCGGTTACGCTGTTTAACAGGCACAGCCCGGTGTGGAACGTAACCAGTTTTCCTGACAGCTTTTGAAGCTGTTCAACGGCATTAGCGTGCGTGCCGGGTTTTCCGAGAATATTGTTGCCGGTGGTAGCAACCTGGTCAGAGCCGATAATCAGTCCCTGAAAGGATTTCCCGATTGCCCGTGCCTTGGCCTCTGATAACCGTTTTACCAGTGCCGCTGGTGTTTCGTTTGCCAGCGGGGACTCGTCAACTTCGGGTGCAGCGGTTTCAAAGGTGATGCCGATGCGTTGCAGTAATTCCTTGCGGAACGGCGACGTTGATGCAAGCACAATTGGCAGTGATGTGGTTGTGTTCATGGTGGCTACGGTTCAGGTTTCGGGTTCTATTTCAACAAGGGTTTCATCCGGATTGACGCTGTCGCCCTTGCTGACGTTGATGACTGTCACTTTACCGGCAACAGGCGCCTGTATCTCGGTTTCCATTTTCATCGCTTCAGTGATGAGTATCGGCGTCCCGGCTTTAATGGTATCCCCCACAGTGACCAGCACGTCAATGATGGTACCGGGTATGGATGTGGTGACATCTCCGGGACGGGTCGCACGCGGACGCTGGCTACCACCGCTTGCGCGCCGGCTGTTACCGTCAGCAGCCGGTATATCATCGAGTATCTCGACCAGCACCTCTTCCGGTATGCCGTTAACAGTCATGTAAAAGGGCCGGTTGTCCTGCTGGCGGTGCCCGGTGCCGGTAATTTTTATATGGTAGGGTTCGCCATGCAGCGTGACATTGAATTCGGTCGGACGTGAGCGTCTTTCTGTAGTGCCAGCCTGTGCCTGTTCTTCGGATTTGACGGCTGGGGTGTCGCTGCTGCGTTGCTGCAGAAAATCTTTGCCGATTTCGGGAAACATGGCATACGTCAGAACGTCTTCTTCATTGCGGGCCAGGTCGCCCGCGGTGGCACGTAACTTGTCCATTTCGTCTTCAAGCAGGTCGGCCGGGCGGACATCAATGCTGTCTTCAGAGCCGATCGCCTGTCTTTGTACGGCCGGATCAAAATCTGCAGGCGCCTTGCCGTAGTGACCCTGCAGGTAATGTTTCACCTCGTTGGTGATCGTCTCGTAGCGCTTTCCGGTAACGACGTTCAGCAGGGCCTGTGCGCCGACAATTTGTGAGGTGGGTGTGACCAGTGGCGGGTAACCGAGGTCTTTTCTGACGCGGGGGATTTCCTCAAACACTTCGGTAACGCGATCAACTGCACCCTGTTCGCGTAGTTGCGAATACAGGTTGGAGATCATGCCGCCCGGCACCTGGTAAATCTGTACGCGGGTGTCAGGTCCGAAATTGTCGCTTTCGAATTGTGCGTACTTTTTACGAATATCTCTGAAGTACAGGCCAATGGCCTGTAGGGCTTCAAGATCCAGACCGGTGTCATATTCAGTCTGGCGCAGCGCGGATACCATGCTTTCGGTGGCGGCATGGCTGGGTCCGCCGGAAAAGGACGAGATGGCGGTGTCGATATGACGGCAGCCGTTTTCAATGGCTTTCATGAGGCACATTTCGGCCATGCCGGTGGTGGCGTGACAGTGCAGGTGGACGGGTAATGCCGTTACCGCGCAGATACTGCTGAACAGTTCTGCGGTGACCTGTGGCGTCAGCAGGCCGGCCATGTCCTTGACGGCAATGCTGTTACAACCCATGGACTCCAGCACCCTGGCCTGTTCGACAAATGTATCGATACGGTGGACCGGACTGGTTGTATAGCAGATGGCTCCCTGCGCATGTTTGCCGGTCTTCGTGACGGCATCGATAGCGGTAGCCAGATTACGGGTATCGTTGAGGGCATCAAAAATACGAAATACATCAATGCCATTTTCAGCAGAGCGTTCTACAAAGGCGCGCACCACATCATCAGAGTAGTGTCGGTAGCCCAGCAGGTTCTGTCCCCTCAGCAACATTTGCAGGCGTGTGTTGGGCAGTGCCCTGCGCAGTCGTTGCAGGCGTTCCCACGGATCCTCCTGCAAAAAACGCAGGCAGGCATCAAATGTGGCGCCGCCCCAGACTTCCAGTGACCAGTAGCCGATTTGGTCGAGTTGTTCGCATACCGGCAGCATGTCATCGGTGCGCATGCG
>DAOVVG010000184.1 GCA_030632175.1 Gammaproteobacteria bacterium | reverse complement strand
TTTATTTTTTATTTCTGTGTTTTCCTTGTTGAGTGACTGTAGTTTTCGCAGAGTAAAAATATTGTTTGTACGAATGTTCTGTTCATCGAAAAGCAATGCCGTGATGTGCTTGTGGTGTGTTGCGTTATGCGCGAACGCGATGAAGAGATGCATCGTCATGGCAGTTCGGAATAGTTAACGAAAATGCGTCTCTGAATACGTAAATCAGTTGTAGACGAATCACAGGTGCTGGTTATGTTTATTTATTTTAAACATAAACTTATAGATGTTATCTATGTAATACATTTGTTTCGGTGAAAAAAATTCCGACAGTATTCAGGACTGTTTGAAGGTAGTGGAATGACCAGGCAGTCTTTGTGTTGTCATCAAAAATTACTGTGACAAGCGTTTGTGTGCTGCTTGTTTTTATGACGTAACGATACACTGCAAGCCGTTACTGAAATTGCTGTGGAGGTTGCTGTTAGTCAATGTGATGACGCATAGCTGTGCTGTGCGTTATGCAGGATTTTCTTTATTGCACGTCTGGTACGCATAAAAATACGCAGAATAAAAAGTAATACTCCTTTTGAACGATTTTTCCGTGAATCGAATAATGTACGGCTGGCCAGGTAAAAACGTTTTCAGCGCGTGAAAGACGCTCAACACTTCGGTAATTTGAATTTAGCGTGCAGAAAACTTACCGAAAATGTTTTGTTATTGTTGCTAAAAAGATACAAAAACAGCGATAGCTGCCTGTTCCTGTACATTTCAGCGAAACATTCGCCTGAATAGTGATCACAAGCCTGTATAGACCTGTGTTTCCGTTGCAATGGCATCCAGTGGCACATCCCAGCAGTTTGGTTTAATGCAGGCCTGCTTTTGAAATTCATAAGCAAGCCCGACCAGCCTGGGTTTGTGCCAATGTTGTCGTTGATGCAGGAATGCGAAAGTCCGGTCGTAAAAGCCACCGCCCATGCCGATGCGATGTCCTGCGGCATCAAAGGCAACCAGCGGTGTAAACACCAGGTCGAGTGCGCAGGGTTTTATCAAGTCGCGCTTTACCGGTTCGGGAATCCCGAAGCGGTTATAGGCGAGCATGTCGTTGCGATTAAACCGGGCAAACCAGAGTTTTTGCGGTGAGAAAGGCACCAGTACCGGCAAGTAGACCTGCTTGCCTGAAGACCAGAGGGATTCCAGTAACGGCAGAGGGTCAATTTCGCCATCACTGGCGAGGTAAGCGGCAATTCGGTGGCTGCGTAATACAGCGGGGTGCTTGCGGGCATTTTGCGCCAATTGTTCGGCGCATGCCGCTGTTTCGTGAGGGGGGAGTGATTTTCTCTGTTGACGAATTGTCTGGCGCAGTGGGCGGCTGGTCATCGTCATTGGGTACCGTAAGGCGGGTGCAAATTCAGGAGGGCATCCTCCGCTTGCAGCGGTGCGACTGTTGCCCCTGAACCAGAGGTTCAAGAGGGGGACAGCAGTGGTGCTTCAGGCTTTCCGCACGTGGCGGGCATGCACACCGACACCACGAAAAGTCCCCTGGATTGGTGATTAGGCTCAAGGAGATCTCAGCCACTATCGCATACAGCAGGGGATGCCCAAATTTAAACAGTTGTTGCGGGCGTTACTCTAGTTCATTTTCGATTGCCGGAAACCGGCAAGCGCATCATCAATTCGGGTATTCAGCTCACGGAGCCGGATACCGGTTGCATTCGAGCTGCTTCCGGGTGTGCCTGACTGGATTGCTTCATGTGCCAGGTTTAATCCGGCCATCACTGCAATCCGGTCAATGCCGACTACTTTTCCGCCGCTGCGAATTTCCGACATTTTCTCGCTCAGATGTTTTACCGAGGCATCAAGCGCCTCTTTTTCATCATCCGGGCAGGACACCAGGTATTCCTTGTCAAGGATCATGATCTTGACGGCATTGTCTTCTTTACTCATGCGCCAGTCTCCAGTGACTTGAGACGTGTCACGATAGCATCGACACGGTTGCGAACCTGATCGTGTTTCTCAAGCAGGCCGGCACGCTCGGTCGCCAGTGATTCCTGCTGGGTACGCAATGAATGGTTTTCACTGGTGAGTCGGTCGATCAGTTCCAGCAGGCTGCCTACCTGTTCTTCCAGGCGGGTGAGTTCCGATTCAGTCAAAATGGGTGTGGTTTTTTTTGTCATGTCGCCAATATAGTGCGGTTACACGATATGGTCAATGCCGGTGTTCGGTAACACACTGTGTTTTCCGCCACGAAGTCGGCTGTTGAGTGTGCGATAATCAGTCCATGGGCTATTGCAAGGTACTGGTAATACAGCTTTTACAGGTATTAATCAGGAGGAGTTGTTTTGCCGGACACAACACAGTGTAACTATGAAGGACTGGCCGCGTTGTTGCTGTCAGCGGGTGCGGACAGCTGCGCCAGTGAAGCGCATGGCATGCTGAGCGGAACAATTTGTGCAGCCGGGAAAACAGCGCCGGGCCTGTGGCTGGAATATTTGCTTGGTGAGGATAACACCTTAAGTGCGGCTGCCGGTGGCTGTAGCGACATGTTGCTGACGTTACAGTCCGAGCTCTTGCGGCAGCTTAACGATGAAGCATTCGGGTTTGTATTGTTTTTGCCGCCTGATGATTTGTCCCTGTCGTTGCGTACCGAGGCATTGAGCCGGTGGTGTGCCGGATTTCTTTACGGGCTGGCTCTCGGGGGCTTTCGTGAAGATGCTGAAATACCGGACAACGTTAATGAAGTAATGAAAGATGTTTATGAGATCTCCCGGGCAAAGTTTGCCTATGACACGACCGGGGAGGCTGATGAGACTGCCTATATGGAGATCGTGGAATATGTGCGCATAAGCGTGTTGTTGTTATACGAGGAACTGCAGCCGGTGCCGACAACGCGTTTGCAATAGTTGTGAGTTGTTGCGGACAGGGTGTACGTTATTTGTTGATGTTTACCAGGAGTCTATATGATTACCCAGAAGGAGTTCAGTCGACGCAGAAACCAGCTGATGCGCATGATGGGCAAGGGTTCGATTGCCATCATCCCGACTGCGACTGAACAAATACGGAATCGTGATGTGGAGTTTCCGTTTCGGCCGGACAGTGATTTCTATTACCTGACCGGTTTGCACGAGCCGGACGCAATCGCTGTACTGATCCCTAAACGACCGCACGGCGAATACCTGTTGTTCTGCAATGAACGCGACTCCGAAATGGAAACCTGGACCGGGCGCCGTATTGGCACGGCAGGGGCGATAGAAGAGTTCAATGCCGATGATGCCTTCCCGATCAGCGATGTCGACGAGATTCTTCCCGGCCTGATGGAAAGCTGTGAGCGGGTGTTCTACACCATGGGTTCCCGGCCGGCATTCGACCGGCGGGTGATGGAGTGGGTTAACCGTCTTCGGGAAGGTGTACGTACCGGGATGCGCACGCCAGACAAGTTTGTGTCACTGGAACACCTGTTGCATGACATGCGTCTGTACAAGAGCCGCTCCGAAATACGGGTGATGCGCACGGCAGCCAGGGTTGCCTGCCGCGCACATCGACGTGCCATGCAGGCCTGCCAGCCGGGTGTGCATGAGTACGAAATCGAGGCCGAGCTGCTGCATGAATTCCGGCGTGCGGACATGGTGCCGGCCTATTCCAGTATTGTGGGCGGCGGTGCCAATGGCTGCGTTTTGCACTACACAGAAAACAGCGCGGTACTCAATGACGGTGACTTGTTGTTGATCGATGCCGGTTCCGAGTATGACTGTTACGCATCTGATGTGACACGCACCTTCCCGGTGAACGGGCGTTTCAGTACGGCGCAGAAAGCGCTCTATGAAGTGGTGCTGGCTGCGCAGACAGCGGCCATCAAGAAGGTGCGTCCGGGTAATCACTGGAATGCGCCGCATGCTGCAGCTGTCAGGGTAATGACCCGTGGGCTGGTCAAGCTGGGCATTCTCAAGGGCAAACCGGCTGACCTTATAAAGAAGGAGGCCTACCGGAGTTTTTATATGCACCGCACCGGCCACTGGCTGGGCATGGATGTGCACGATGTGGGTGACTACAAGGTAGGGGGCGCATGGCGGGAGCTGGAGCCGGGCATGGTGCTGACGGTTGAGCCGGGTTTGTATATTCCGGCGGGTAGCCGTGGCGTAGCCAGGAAATGGTGGAATATCGGTATTCGCATCGAGGATGATGTATTGGTAACGAAGGATGAGCCGGATGTGCTGAGCGAGGCGGTGCCGAGAACCGTTGCCGAAATCGAAGCGCTGATGGCGGCCGGCTAGACATGCAGCAGTATGACGTCATTATCGTCGGCGGCGGCATGGTGGGTGCCAGTCTGGCGTGTGCCCTGTCTGGCCAGAATCTGCGCATTGCAATGGTTGAGGCAGTGCAGCCTGAGATCCGCGGTGAGGCCGGCTACGATGATCGCGCTATTGCGCTCGCATACGGTACCAAAAGAATTTTTACGGGTCTGCAGTTGTGGGACCAGCTTGCTCCTGCAGCGACACCCATACACCGGATTCACGTGTCGGACCGCGGTCATTTCGGAATGGCGCGCATGGACCGTAGCGAGGAGGGCTTGCCGGCGATTGGCTATGTGGTACCGGCAAGGGATATCGGCAGGGTACTGAGTGAGGCGGTTGCCGCTACAGCAGGCGTCGACAGCTGGTGTCCGGCAACGGTGACAGCGGTACACCGGACAGAGGACAGTGTGCAGCTGGAGCTTGATTGTGATGGCACCCCCGAGACCCTGGGCGCCCGCCTGGTTGTGGCGGCAGATGGTGCAGATTCGCTGCTGCGCGAACAGTTCGGCATCGGGCATATTGAACGTGATTACGCGCAAACAGCCATCGTCACCAATATTTCTCCGCAATTGCCACATAACAACATTGCCTATGAACGTTTTACCGCCAGTGGTCCGCTGGCTCTGCTGCCCATGTCTGATCAACGTTGTGCCGTGGTGTGGACCGTTGCTGCCGACCAGGTTGAATCAATCATGGCGCTCGATGACGCGGATTTTCTTGCACAGTTGCAGGAGCGTTTTGGTTACCGGCTGGGGCGACTGGAAAAGACCGGCAGACGGCAGGCATGGCCACTGCGACTGGTGCAGGCAAAGGAATCAGTGCGCGAACGGCTGGCGCTGGTGGGTAATGCTGTGCACACGCTACACCCGGTTGCCGGGCAGGGGTTTAACCTGGGCGCGCGAGATGTTGCAGCGTTGGCGGAAGTGCTGGTCGATGCCCTGCAGTCCGATGAGGACCCGGGTTCGCTCGCGGTGCTGAATCGCTATGGCGAATGGCGTCACCGTGATC
>DAOVVG010000221.1 GCA_030632175.1 Gammaproteobacteria bacterium | reverse complement strand
GTCGGGGACCATGTTTGTCAGGTCACCACCACGCTCGCCGAGTTTTTCCATGATGGTGCCCTGGTGCTGGTCCTCGATATCAACAGTGACCTGTTCATAGGGCTCCTGCTGCTCGCCATCTATCTCCCGAATAATAACTTCCGGCCGGGACACGCCCATCTCGAAACCTTCGCGTCGCATGGTTTCAATCAGAATGGCAAGATGCAGTTCACCACGACCTGACACCTTGAACTTGTCGGGATCACCGGTTTCGTCAACACGCAGCGCGACATTGTGAATCAGCTCGCGCTCGAGCCGTTCGCTGATATTTCTTGAGGTGACGTACTTGCCATCCTTGCCTGCAAACGGGGAGTTATTGACCTGGAAGGTCATGCTGACAGTGGGTTCGTCGACGGTCAATGGTGGCAAGGCCTCGACATTGGCCGGATCGCAGAGTGTGTCCGAGATGTTGAGTTTTTCAATACCGGTAAAGGCAATAATGTCACCGGCCTGGGCTTCTGCGACCTCGATACGTTCCAGTCCAAGGAACCCGTACACCAGTCCAACCCTGGCATTGCGTTGTTTGCCATCCTGATCGACCAGCGTCACGGGCATATTGGTTTTCAGCTTGCCGCGCCTGATGCGGCCGATACCAATAACACCTACATAACTATTGTAGTCCAGCGTGATTACCTGCATCTGAAACGGTGCGTCCGGGTCAACCTGCGGTGCTGCAACGTGCTCAACAATGGCTTCAAACAGGGGCGTCATGTCTTCAGCGAGTTGGTCCGCTTCTACCCCGGCATAGCCCTGCAATGCCGATGCATAGATCACCGGAAAGTCGAGCTGTTCATCGGTAGCCCCGAGACGGTCGAACAGTTCAAAGGTCTGGTCCAGTACCCAGTCAGGTCGTGAACCCGGGCGGTCAATCTTGTTGATGACAACTATCGGTTTTAACCCGAGGTCGAACGCCTTCTGTGTGACAAAACGTGTTTGTGGCATCGGGCCTTCGACGGCATCAACCAGCAGCAATACGCTGTCAACCATCGACAGTACGCGTTCCACTTCGCCGCCGAAGTCGGCATGCCCGGGGGTGTCGACGATATTGATGCGATAATCGTTCCAGCGGATGGCGGTGTTCTTCGATAGAATCGTAATGCCACGTTCTTTTTCCAGCTCATTGGAATCCATGACCCGTTCCGGCGCAGCGGCCCGTTCACCCAGGGTGCCGGACTGGCTGAGGAGCTGATCGACGAGGGTGGTTTTGCCATGGTCGACGTGCGCTATAATGGCGATATTTCGCAACTTACTGATCATAATGGTTTATTTGCCCGCGACAGCGAGAATGCTGTGAAAAGCCGGCAATTATACCGGTAACACCGTTTGAAACCATATATTCCGTATGCGGTAATTGGCAGTTCCCGGTCACAGGTGCCTGAAATATGTTTGAAGATGATGAAATTGCTGTAATAAAAACCCGATTGCTGCAGATGCAGCAGGAATTGCAGGGTTTGAAGGCAACCGGTGACGCGGCGGCAGGCGTGGTCGAGCTCGATCAGACCGCGGTCGGGCGCTTGTCCAGGATGGATGCATTGCAGGGACAAGCCATGTCGAAGGAGGCGGGGCGCCGGCGGCAGCTGGAGTTACAGAAGATTGCCGGCGCCTTGCGACGCATTGATAGCGGTGGCTATGGCTATTGTCTGTCCTGTGATGAACCGGTCGCACCCGAGCGCCTGGCGCTGGATCCTGCGGCAACCCTGTGTATCGAGTGTGCGAGCAAGAAAGAACAGCTTTGAATATTGTGTTTGACGGGTACGTCGCGTTGCTCCTTTACCCATCCTACGACTGCGACCTGTGGAACGTTGTTGTTTATCTGTAGGATGGGTAAAGGAGCAACGCGACGTACCCGTCATTCCAGGTGCATCGATTTTATCGATCCCGGTTCCTGTTGTCCCCAATCCTGTGGATACCATCCTTTATTCACAGCATGTGAAAATGAACTGTATGGCCAGGTTGTTGGGCTATCCACATAACCATGCTTGACCGGATTGTAATGGATATAATCAATATGCCGGTGCCAGTCTGCCTCGTTACGAATAACATGCTCCCAGAAACGGCGTTGCCAGATTCCTTTCTCGCCTTTTTGCTGTTGTGACCGGCTCTTCACGTCATTCTGAACAGTGATACTGAAATCATGTTTAATCATACGCCAGCGGGTTGAAAAATCAGCATCGCCTTCAGGCAGCCGCCAGATGGTATGCAGATGATCAGGCAGGATAACAATCGCATCAATGATAAACGGTCGTTTGCTTTTGATATGAAGTAAGGTTTTTCTCAACCGGTTGATGTTATCAGGGCATGTCAGGATCGGTTGCCGGTTTTGAGTTACAACCGTAAAGAAATAACAACCGCCAGATTGGTAATATCGCCTGAATTCCATCACAGCCTCCGTGCTGTCTGCTTTCACGTATCCTGCATTGTGGGTTCGGAGGAGTCTGTCAGCAGTTCACTCTGTTTCTTGTAGGTATGTCTGTTTTTGACGGGTACGTCGCGTTGCTCCTTTACCCATCCTGCGGCTGGACTGCAGCCGGTAATGTCTTTGTAGGATGGGTAAAGGAACGCAGTGACGTACCCGTCAGAAAAGTGAATTAAACCCTCATGCCCGTCGTAATTTAATGGATGTAATTTCCGGTGGCACTCCCAGTCGCTGAGGTGGGCCCCAGTAGCCGGCGCCGGCACTGACATACAGCCACATGCGGCCATTGAGCTTGTGCAGGCCGTTGCTGAAGGGCTGCACCAGGTTGATGAACAGGTTCCATGGAAAAAATTGTCCGCCATGGACATGACCACTTAACTGCAGGTCATAGCCTGCGGCTTCTCCGGCAAAGGCGCTGCGTGGCTGGTGTGCCAGCAGGACAGAGGCATCTGCGCGCGCTGCGTGGCGCCGTGCCTGCTGCGGGTCTGACAGGTGCTCAGGCACATATTTGTCACCAGCATAATCAGTAACGCCGGCAACCATCAGACGCGCGCTGCCGTGTTGGATAATCCGGTTCTCATTCAGCAACACCTTTATCCCCAGTGTTTTCAACAATGCTGACCAGGTCCTTGCGTCCCAGTAATATTCATGATTACCCGTTACAAAAAAACTGCCGTGGCGGGAGCGTAACTGCGTAAGGGGGGCGACGTCTTTCTGCAACTGGTTGGTCAGGCCATCGACGAGATCGCCGGTAATTGCAACCATGTCCGGATTCAGTTCATTGCTGCGTTCAACAATGCCCTGCAGATAGTCGCCCTTGATGGTCGGCCCGAGGTGGATGTCGCTGAGTTGCACAATATGAAAACCCTCCAGGTCTGCGGGCAAATTGCGCAACGGGATGGTGATTTCCTTTACCCTGGCGAGTCTCCGCGCCTCGTTATAACCGGCAATCGTCATGCCGCCGGTCAGGCCAAGCATGCCTGCATTCATGGTGTTGGCGAGAAATTGCCGGCGTGCGTTATTTTCGGGCGTGATGGTTTGCGGCCTGTCTGACAGTTTGTGATGCAGTTTCCGGAACAGGCTGAACAGGATCCAGCCGCTATCACGCATGACCAGAAGAGGTATCAACACCAGGAAGAAGCCCATATCGATATAGGCAATCCAGGCCAGCATGTCGAACAGTGTCTGGTCCAGCCCCTGCCAGCGACCCACGAGCACCAGCGGGGCGATAAGCAGCGACACTGTCCACCAGCTCCAGCCGATGGGGCGCCAGCGGCTGCCGGCCGGCAGTGGTATGATCAGCCGATGTGCAATGTAGGCGTGACCGCCGCCCCAGACTGTGATGAAAAAGAGGAAGAACTTCATTGGCTGCAAGGATATCATGTCGTCATGAAGTCCCTGGATTTACCCGAAGGAATTTAATGAAATGAAGGCACTATTAGTTGTCGCGCACGGTAGTCGACGTGCTGAATCCAATGATGAGGTACGCCGGTTAACCGAGTGTTTAAGCGCACAGGCGAACGGGATCTATGATCAGGTGCAATGCGCCTTTCTGGAACTGGCGGAGCCCTCGATACCCGATGGCTTGCGCAATGCGATTCGTGCCGGTGCAGAGCAGGTAACGGTTGTGCCGTATTTTTTATCGGCGGGGCGACATGTGGTAACCGATATTCCGGCGGAGATTGATGTGGTACGCAAGGAATTTCCGAATATTGATATTGTGCTGGCGCCTTATCTGGGTGCGGCTGCCGGGTTGACAGAGTTACTGCTGCAACAGGCACAGCAAATCTAGCCACTACCCCGATAGTATTTGTACCGAAATCGCGGACGAGGTCCGCTCCTACATCTATCGTACCACCTGTAGGAGCGGACCTCGTCCGCGATTAGCTCCAGCGTCTAAATTGCATCATCTACTCAAATGTGTCGTGACATATCCGTTATGGCGGGTTCCCCTCACTGCTTGCCCACGCAGCATATACCGGATCAGCAAATGCCTGTTGCCGGGCATATTGGTCATCTTCAGGCCGGGGACGCCCACGTGCCGTCTCTGTCTCGATATTGATAAAGTTCCCGGCTGAGCGGAAGTATTCCTGTACCAGCGCCAGCCTTTCAAACGGGTGC
>DAOVVG010000185.1 GCA_030632175.1 Gammaproteobacteria bacterium | reverse complement strand
CAGACGGTAGTTATTCAAAGGCCGCTTTTTCAATGCATCACTGACCAGTGGTTGCACCCGGGTGACAGCCTCCAGCGTGAGCAGGATGCGCACAGCAAGGCGGGCTCTTGCAGTTTCCGTGGTGACAGGCCTGATCAATTGCATAATAGCGGGCAATAATTCCCTGCGGCTGGTCACCTGCAACAGCAAATGCACGGCCGCAACAATCAATACCAGAGACAATACGCGCAATAAGCCTGTATACACACCTTCGGAAGTTGGTGACCACGAACCCATGACCGGGAGCAGATTAGCACCCGGGGTCCACCACCCATAGACCAGCAAAATCGCCAGAAACAACCAGCGTAGTCGCAATATCATCTGCAGTAATTTTCCCGGGGCAGGAAATCCGGCAAGGATGTTCAGCAGTAGCAACAAGCCGATGCCGGCCGCTAAAAGCAATGGCCTGGCAAGCGCCAGGCCGGCAATAAAAATGAGAAGCGCAACAACCCGTATTAACGGGTGCACATCAACCAAGTTGTGAAATAATTTCTTCCGCTTCGCGCTTTTGATCGTCGTTGCCTTCGTCCATTACCTCATCAAGGATGTTGCGTGCACCTTCAGGATCACCCATGTCCATATAAGCGCGCGCCAGATCAAGCTTGGTAGCGATTTCGTCAGCATTGTTCAGCAGACCTTCGCTGGCATCTTCTTCATCCTCAATCATTTCATCCACAGCATCATCGAGGTTGAACTCGATACTTTCCGGAAGCTCCAGACCCGCATCGTCTGATCCGGCTTCCTCTACGATACTGCCCCCGCCCGATTCATCCATGCCTGACAAATCCATGTCGAACTCCGGATCACCCGTGCTTTCCTTGCTCAGCCCGGCAGCGCGATAGAGGTCATTTTCCGGAGAGAGAGCAAAGCCCATGGCAGCAACCCGTAACCATTGTGGATCATCCTCGGTCACACCGTCACGAAAATCACTGGCTTCGCGATCAAACGCCGAGATATTTCCGCCTGCGTGATACACCTCGAGCAACTTGCTCCTCAGATTATTATCTAAAGGGGCTTTTTCCAGTGCCGCCTGAAGCACATCCTGCGCCTGCTGAATTCTGCCGTAGGCAAGATATACATCTGCCTCAGTGACCGGATCGCTTTCATCGTGACTCTGAATGGGTGCCAATTCCTCTTCAGGCACTTCCTCTTCTTCAAAATCTACCACCGGAACCTGTGCTCCGGTATTTCTGGCCGAACTGCCTGCCATGTGTTTTTCCAGTGTCATTTCATCATCAAAAATGCCCTGGTGGCCCTTCTGCCGTGTAGATGCCCAGAGAAAACCGCCAAGTAATATCGCCACCAGCACACCCAGGCCAGCAAGCACCGGATTATCCATAAGTTTATTGACGATACCCCGTGGTTCATCGGTGGTGTCAGGTAGCGGCGCTTGTTCAGGTTCAGGCTCAGCAACCTCCTCCACTTCTGCAGCCGCCTGTTCGTCTATCACAATAACATCGGTTTCCTGCAGCGCCTCTGGTTCAATTGTCTCCGGCATTTCTGCTTCTGCCTGCTCCCCGGAAGCAACCTGATCCTGGATACCTGCCAGCGCGTCGTCCTTGAGTTCCAGCAGACGCTTCATGGTTTCAATCTGCTCTTCCAGTTCATCAACACGCGACTGCAGTTCCCGGGTCTGGGCCTTGTTGGCCTCCGCTTCTTCTGAAGCCAGTGCAAGCTGTTTGTTCATGTCTGTAGCTGACTGGCCATCCGCTGCTTCCGGATCACCCGCACTCGCAGTTGCTGCCCCGGCAACGGCTTCATCTTCGGGTGCCGTCAGCTGTAAACGGGCATCAGTTTCTGCAATAACTTTATCTGTAGGCGCTACCGGTTCACTCTCCTGTACAGGTGCCGTCCGGCCATCCTGCCATTCCTGTGTCTGCCGGCGTGACTCTGCAACAGCCTCACTCGCGGTAATGGATGTAATTTTGGTTCTGTCAGGGATATTCAGCGTTACACCGGCCTTGAGCCGGTTTATATTGTTGTTTATGAAGGCATGCGGGTTTTCACGCAACAGGGCGTGCATCATCTGGTCAACGGTAATGTCATTACCCGGGCGAACACGCTTGGCGATATCCCACAGCGTCTCTTTTCGCCTGATCGGTCCATAACTGTCAGCAGATGCTGCCGGTGCAGCAGCTGTGCGAACAGGGGTTGTTGCCGGGCGGCTTGATGTCGGCCTGCTTTGACGAACCGGAGCCTGTGCTGCCGGTGCAGGTGCCCGGCTGACAGGTGCAGCCGGAGCAACCGGTGTAGCCGGCATGGTCACCGGCGGGTCAACCAGTACCGTGTATTCACGCAGCAGACGGCCATTAGACCATTGCAGTTCCAGCAGAAATTCAAGGAAGGGCTCATGAACAGCATCGGAGCTGGTAATCCGTACGAATGCGTTACCCTGGGCGTCCTGCTCTATAGTGAACTGGAAGTCACTCAGGATCCTGGTTTTCGACAGGCCGGTTCGGTCATGGGCCTCTTGCGAGGCGATGGAAATCTTTATTTCGGAGAGATCAGTACCTGAAGCGGAGGTCAGGTCTATCACTGCGTTCATCGGCTGATTCAGCGCCGATTGCATATCGATGGCGCCGAGGCCCAGCGCATATACATTGGAGGATACCGTGATAAACAACAGGGCCGCTGCAACAGCCGATTTCTTCAACATACCTAAATCCCCTTTAAGTTGTCTGTTTCAATAATCCTCGGTCCAGTACACCCGTATGGCCCGGCTGGCATCACTCTGCCATCGGGCAGACCGCACTATAGCTCACAAATACTCTTTGACCAATATTTCAGCGATCTGGACACTGTTGAGGGCTGCACCTTTGCGCACATTATCGGCAACCACCCACAAGTCTAAACCGCGCGGATGAGAAATATCCTCGCGGATTCGGCCAACATAGACCGGATCATGGGTAGCCCCTTCGGAAACGGCCGTCGGATAACCGCCATCCTCATGCCTGTCCAGCACAACGACGCCCGGCGCCTTTTCCAGCAATTCCGTTGCCCGGGCCGCATCCAGCTTCTCCCGTGTCTCAATATGCAGCGCCTCCGAATGACCATAGAAAACCGGCACCCGGACCGCGGTAGGATTCACCTGGATTGACTCGTCTTCCATGATTTTTCTGGTTTCCCAGACCATCTTCATTTCTTCCTTGGTGTAGCCATTGTCCTGGAAGACATCGATATGAGGCAGCACATTGAAGGCAATCTGGCGCGGGTAGACCTTTGCCTCGGCAGATCTTCCATTGAGCAATTCTGCCGTCTGACTCGCCAGCTCTGAAATCGCCTCCTTGCCAGTACCTGATACAGCCTGATAGGTGCAGACATTGATGCGTTCGATTCCGGCCTCATCATGCAGGGGTTTGAGCGCTACCAGCATCTGGATGGTGGAACAGTTTGGATTGGCGATAATGCCATGACGCGTGTAACCGGCAATGGCATGCGCATTAACTTCAGGAACGACCAGCGGAATCTCGTCGTCATAGCGATATTGCGAGGTATTATCGATAACAACACAGCCGGCCTTTGCAGCAATCGGTGCGTACTTTTCAGATATACCCGCACCGGCTGAAAACAGTCCGATCTGAACCTTCGAAAAGTCAAAGGTACTCAGATCCTCTATTGTCAGATGCTTGCCCTTGAACGAAATTCTCTTGCCTGCCGAGCGCTCGCTCGCCAGCGGGTAAACATTATTAACAGGAAAATCACGCTCGGCAAGAATTTCAAGCATGGTTTCACCCACCGCGCCGGTGGCACCTACGACTGCAACATCAAATTTACGAGACATCAGTTTAACTACCTTGAAAATTAAAAATAGACTTCATATAGAGGGCAGCCGAAGCTACTGCAATGCAGCAACCACTGCATCGCCCATCGCCGTTGTGCCAACAGTCTGCATTCCGTCAGAAGCTATATCTGCCGTGCGCAAACCTGAATCCAGTACCGTGCCCACTGCTGCCTCAACACGATCTGCCAGTGCTACCTCGTTGAGGCTGTAACGCAGCATCATGGCGACAGACAGTATGGTTGCCAGCGGATTGGCGACACCCTGACCGGCAATATCCGGCGCAGAACCGTGTATTGGCTCATACATACCCTTGTTGTTACAGTCCAGCGATGCTGATGGCAGCATCCCGATGGAGCCGGTCAGCATTGCGGCTGCATCCGACAGGATATCGCCAAACATATTACCTGTTACGATGACATCAAACTGCTTTGGCTCGCGCACCAGTTGCATGGCCGCGTTATCAACATACATATGACTGAGTTCAACATCACTGTACTCGTCACCCATCCGCGTAATTACCTGCCGCCACAGTTCGGAAACCTCCAGCACATTGGCCTTGTCGACCGAACACAGGCGTCCGGAACGCTTGCGCGCTATTTCGAATGCGGAACGACCTATGCGTTCTATTTCCGACTCGGAATAGACCAGTGTATTAAATCCCTGCGACTCGCCGTTCTCCAGCTGCCTTATACCGCGTGGCTGGCCAAAATAGATACCACCGGTCAGCTCACGTACGATCATGATATCCAGGCCGCTGACGACCTCGGGTTTTAGTGTGGATGCCCCGGCAAGCTGCGGATACAAAATAGCAGGCCGCAGGTTGGAGAACAGCGACAGCTCGGAGCGTAATGTCAGCAGACCCTGTTCCGGGCGCAGGTGACGTTCCAGTGTTTCCCACTGTGGTCCGCCGACCGATCCCAGCAAAATCGCATCTGCCGAGCGCGCTACACTCAGTGTTTCCGCCGGCAAGGGATGACCGTGGGCGTCATAACCGGCACCGCCTACAGGCGCCTGCTCCATGGCGACCGACAAACCGTGGGCTGATTGCAGAACATCCAGCACCTTGATGGCTTCCGCCATGATCTCCGGACCAATTCCATCACCAGGAAGAATCGTTATTTTATGTGTCATATCAATATACTATGTAATTAATCTAATTAGTTACGTCAAATAACCAGGGCGCTTTATGCCGGTGTTTTTCCTCAAAGCCGCGAATTTCAGCCGCGTGTTCCAGTGTCAGACCAATATCGTCCAGTCCGCGTATGTGGCAATCCTTGCGAAACGGGTCAACATCAAACGCAAGAATTTCGCCGTCGTGAAGATGAATTTGTTGCGCCGGCAGGTCTACCGTCATCTGATAGCCGTGAGTGGCATCAACATCTGTAAACAGGCGGTCAATCGTATCTTCATCCAGCACGATGGGAAGCACACCGTTTTTGAAGCAATTGTT
>DAOVVG010000086.1 GCA_030632175.1 Gammaproteobacteria bacterium | reverse complement strand
TGATGACGGGGTGCTGACACGTTTCGGGCCGATGTTCAACGCCGAGAGCATGGGCGGCGCCCTGAGTCTGTGTGCCATGCAGGTACCCGCTGAACGCTATGAGGACGTTGCCGGTCAGGTCAACGCATTTCCCGAGGTGGCACATAACTATGAGCGTGATCATCTTCTCAACATGTGGTTTGTGATTGCCACGGAACGACCGGAACAGGTCAGCGCCGTTATCAGGGAAGTCGAGCGGGCGACCGGATGCCGGATCTATGATATGCCGAAGCAGGAAGAGTTTTATATCGGCCTGAAGTTGGCTGTGTAGGAAATGATGATGACTGGCTACTCACAAACATTGAGCACGGTGCCGCAAACCGGCCAGCTGCTGGATGCAACCGACCGGCAGATCATTGTTGCCACACAGGCTGGTCTGCCACTGGTCGCCGAGCCCTTTGCAGCGCTGGCACAGCAACTGGGCCTGGAGACCGATGAGGTGCTGCAGCGGGTGGCCGCCATGCAGGCAAGTGGCATCATCCGCCGTATTGCCGCGGTCCCCAATCATTACGCCCTGGGGTACACGGTCAATGGCATGTCGGTATGGAATGTCGCCGATGATCGCATCAGTGAACTCGGCAGGCAGGTGGGTGCACTGGATTATGTGAGTCACTGTTACCATCGGCCACGGCACTTGCCGCTGTGGCCCTATAACCTGTTTGCCATGGTGCATGGCCGCAGCGACCAGGATGTTGGAGCAAAGGTAACCGGTATTGCGACACTGCTGGGTGAACACTGTCGTGGTCACGAGGTGCTTTTCAGCAAACGCATTCTCAAGAAAACCGGCTTGAGGATCAAGGGGTAAACCGTATGTTTCGAATCTCGCAATTCATGCACGAACTGGTCAACCCCACGCCCGTAGTCGAGCGACGGTCGCCACCGGGACCGGTTGTGATCTGGAACCTCATTCGGCGTTGCAACCTGACCTGCAAGCACTGTTACTCGATATCGGCAGACATCGATTTCAAGGGTGAGCTGTCTACCGATGAGATCTATACCGTCATGGATGACCTGAAGAATTACGGTGTGCCGGTGTTGATCCTGTCCGGTGGCGAACCCCTGTTGCGGCCGGATATTTTTGACATCTCGCAGCATGCCAGGGAAATGGGTTTTTATGTCGGCCTTTCGACCAATGGTACCCTGGTTGACGAAAATAACATCGATGCGATTGCCGCCATTGGGTATGACTACGTCGGTATCAGTATAGACGGCACGCGTGATACGCATGACCGGTTCCGTCGCAAGGCAGGTGCCTACGATGCTTCGTTAAACGGTATTCGCCTGTGCCATGACCGTGATATCAAGGTAGGCCTGCGCTTCACCATGACCCAGGACAATGACTCCGAGTTGCCGGACATGTTGAAACTGATGGACGATGAAGCCGTCGACAAGTTTTATTTCTCCCATCTAAACTACGCAGGAAGGGGCAACCGCAATCGCGCTGACGATGCCCATTTCATCAGCACCCGTCGTGCCATGGACCTGTTGTTCGAGACGGCGCTGTTCCATGCAGAGCAGGGTAACCACAAGGAATTTGTTACCGGTAACAACGATGCCGATGGCGTTTATCTGTTGCAGTGGGTTAGAAAGAATTACCCGGACAGTGCCGAACATATCGCAGCAAAACTCCGGCAGTGGGGTGGTAACAGTTCCGGAGTCAATATCGCCAATATCGACAACCTCGGCAATGTGCACCCGGATACCTTCTGGTGGCACTACAACCTGGGCAATGTGCGCGAACGACTGTTTTCTGACATCTGGGAAGACACCAGCGATCCGATTATGGCCGGACTCAAGACAAACCCGCGGCAGATCAAGGGGCGTTGTGGAGAATGCGGTTATTTCAATATTTGCGGAGGTAATACCCGGGTGCGTGCCTTCCAGCTGACCGGTGATCCCTGGGCCGAAGACCCGGCCTGCTATTTGACGGATGCAGAGATAATGAATAACAGTGATGTTGTTACAAAAGACAATACATATAAAGTCATGGCGGGATGAGATAACGATACACAGCAGTCTGCAGGGTGCGCCGTGCGCACCCTGAACCAATTACATACATTTACAATCCGGTACGCATGGCGCACCCTACAATACTATGGCAGCAAGACAGATCGTTAACGGTTTACTTATCCTGCTTGTGTGCCTATCCCTCGATGCTGCCGGAGCGTCACCAATAGCGGGTACACCGTATTACCATGACAGCTTCGATCCCGGCCTGAAGCCCTGGCAACCCTCGCCGGAGCGTAATATCGAAGAAGTTTACCAGCGTCACGAATACTACCAGCTGGTGTATGGTGAAGACGGAAAACTTGTTTCCGTAACCCGCTTTCTGAGAGGCAAGCCGGTCGAGGTCAGCAGTTATCGCCGTCAGCCGGATGGGTCGCTGCAGCCGGTGACCGGAAGCCCCGGTATTGCCGCGAGCAGTACGCTGTATGCAACCCACTGTGCTGCCTGTCACGGCGATGACCGGCTGGGTGGCAGCGGACCGGCGCTGTTGCCCTCGAACCTGCATCGTTTGCGCAAGCGCGCGGCCGGGCAGGTGATCCGTGACGGTCGGCCAGCCACCCAGATGCCGCCTTTTGGCAAACAACTCGATGATGCGGTTATCCAGTCACTGGTTGACTATATTTATACGCAGTCGGCAACAGTGCCGGAATGGAACACTCATTCCATTGCGGCATCGCGTACGGTCTGGCTGACCGCCGACAAGCTGCCGGCACAACCGGTACATGATGCCGATCCGCTCAACCTGTTTTGTGTGGTCGAGGCCGGTGACCATCACGTGACCGTGCTGGACGGCGACCGCCTGGAACCAATCCATCGCTTCCCGAGTCGTTTTGCCCTGCATGGGGGCCTGAAATATTCACCGGATGGTCGTTTTGTCTATCTGGCTTCACGTGACGGCTGGATCGGCAAGTTTGACCTGTATAGCCTGCAGATGGTTGCGGAGATTCGCGCCGGGATCAACACCCGCAACGTGGCGGTATCCGCCGACGGGCAAACCCTGCTGGTTGGCAACACCCTGCCGAATACCCTGGTGTTGTTGAATGCCACGGATCTTGGTCTGATAAAAGTCATCCCGGTTACTGGTAAAAATGGCAGCACATCACGTATCAGTGCCGTGTACCAGGCCGCGCCCCGCGGCAGTTTTGTGGCAGCCCTGAAAGATATCCCGGAAGTCTGGGAGATCATGGATGACGGGCCGCAGTATTCAGTGCGCAAGATCCGGCTTGAGCAGGTGCTGGATGATTTCTTTTTTGATCAAAGCTATCGTTATCTTATTGGTGCTGACCGGGCCAGTCACGGCGGCCAGGTAATCGATCTTGACAGTGGCAACAAGGTAGCTGAATTACCGCTGGATGGCATGCCTCACCTGGGATCAGGCATTACCTGGAAATATCGGGATACACAGGTGATGGCATCACCGAACCTGAAACAGGGGATGGTGACGGTTATCGATATGAACAACTGGAAGGTTATTCGCCAGATTGAAACTCTTGGTCCCGGATTTTTCATGCGCAGTCATGAAAATACTCCGTATGCCTGGACCGACGTGTTTTTCGGGCCGAATCGGGACGTCATGCATGTAATAGACAAGCGCAGCCTGGAGATTGTCAAAACCCTGCGGCCGGAGCCAGGCAAGACCTCGGCGCATGTCGAGTTTACGAGAGATGGTAAATATGCACTGGTGAGCCTGTGGGAAATGGATGGGGCGCTGGTCGTCTATGACGCCGAGTCACTTGAAGAGGTCAAGCGGATCCCGATGCGCAAGCCGTCCGGAAAGTACAATGTGTATAACAAAATTAACCGTTCCGAGGGTACCAGTCACTAATTTGTCTTTGTAGAAAAAAACGGATGCGAGGTCCGCGGTGACCTGATTTCAGGGTCTTGTCATGCGGATTCAGAGATATTACCGAGACAGCCGTCAACCATTGATTTCAGTCTCGCCTGGTCCAGAATCCTGATCTGTTTGCGATTGACTGTCAGCAGCTTCTCTTCCTGGAAATGGGCAAACAGGCGGCTGACGGTTTCAATGGCAAGGCCCAGGTAGTTACCGATGTCCTGCCGTGACATCGGCAGATTAAATTCATTGGCTGACAAGCCGCGTAACATGTAGCGTGAGGACAGGCTGAGCAGGAAAGAAGCGAGTCGTTCCTCGGCACTACGCTGCCCAAGCAGCATCAGCAAATGCTGGTCAGACGTAATTTCCTTCCCGAGCAGGCGCATCATCTGTTTTTGCAGGCCCGGCAGGCTATGGCAGAGTTCTTCCAGTTGAATGAAAGGCAGTTCGCAGACGCTGGATGTTCCGAGTGCGATGCATGTGCTTGAAAAAGTCTCACCTGCGAGGCCATCAAGGCCGACCAGTTCGCCGGGGAGGGCGAAGCCCAACACCTGTTCATCACCGTCTTCAGTTATGCAGTAGGACTTCAATGCGCCTGATCTGACGGCAAAAATCGAACTGCTCCTGTCACCGGCGTGGAACAGGTGTTGCCCCGGCTGATAGGGTTGCTGGCGTTTCAGGATACCGTCCAGCTGATTGACTTCGTCTGTCTCCATGCTATGTGGCAGGCAAAGATCTGCCAGGCTGCAATTCTGGCAGGAGACCTTGAGCGCCTCGATCTTCAGCAATTTTTCTTTTCCTGTCATGCTGGTCC
This sequence comes from Gammaproteobacteria bacterium, assembly GCA_030632175.1. GTDB lineage: Bacteria > Pseudomonadota > Gammaproteobacteria > UBA9214 > UBA9214 > UBA9214. Next base: position 4,029 of record DAOVVG010000086.1, on the reverse strand, counting down.
TGTAAATGGCGCCTTCTTGATCCAGGTCATTGTCGCTGGTCGCCAGTTTCGGCAAAATTCATGACCATCTGTTCAGTATGGTTTGAGATCATCCAGCCACGCTACGTAATTCGGGCCTGGTCATGCTTGCACCAGATTGCCTGAATCACACGCACGACATATCAGTATACATTCGTCTACCGGTCTGTAACAGTCAAAACTCCAGGGAATTCATGTGCTTTTTAAGGGCTTCAGGGTTGCCTGGAACCTGAATAATAACCAGAATGGCAAGGTTTTAGTTCATCAGGCCGAATCCTGCTCCTGTTCGTCTTTACGACGGTCAGCCGGCGTCGTATCCGGCGAATCATCATCCATCAGGATTTGATGGGCCGGGCCTTCCAGGTCGTCAAACTGGCCACTGTGAATCGCCCACACGAAGATCCATACGATTATGCCAACCAGTACCAGTGACAGCGGGATCAACAGGTAGATAATTTCCATTACTCACTCCCGCGTGTCAGGCGCAATGCGTTCAAAACTACCAGCAGTGAACTCGATGACATGCCGATGGCTGCCATCCATGGTGCGACCAGACCGAGCACGGCAGCGGGCAGGGCGATCAGGTTGTATGCAACCGCCCATGCCAGGTTTTGGCGGATGATGCGCAGGGTGCGCCGCGCAAGGAGTATACCGTTCGACAGTGCAGAGAGCCGGTTCGATATCAGAATCATATCAGCGCCGGCCTGGCTGATCTGCGCCGCGCCCTGCATGGCAATCGAGACATCGGCAGCACCCAGCACCGGTGCATCATTGATCCCGTCCCCGACCATGATGACGGTGTTGCCCTGTTGTTGCAGTTTTTGTACTTCGCGTAATTTATCCGCCGGTTCCAGGTCGGCGTAGACAGTGTCGATGCCAACCTGCTCAGCCACTGTCCGGGCAGCGCTGTGATTGTCGCCGCTCATCAGGATGATCTTCTTCCCGGCCTGGTGCAGCGTCTGGATGGTGGCACGTGCATCGGGGCGTATTTTATCCTGTAATGACAGAAGTGCATGGATACGTTCTTCATCAGCCAGAAAGATTTGCGTGTGATTGCCCGTTCTGTCCAGTTTGCCGTGTGTCGTGCAATGTGCCTGCACAAACGCGGCATTGCCGATGTACCAGATGTTACCATCGACCTGTCCACTGATTCCGGCACCGGGATAATTGCGGATATCCCGTGCGGTGAACGGCGTGTTGCCCGCGCGCCTGGCGATGGCGTGTGCCGCAGCATGTTCCGAATGTGTTTCCAGTGCCGCGGCAATGTGCAGCAGTGTGGTTTCATCCAGGTGTGAATCAATCTGTACATCAACCACCACAGGTGTACCGACTGTCAGTGTACCGGTCTTGTCGAACACGACATGTGTGGCACGCGCGAGCGTTTCCAGGCGAGCACTGCCGGTGGCAAGCATTCCCCGTGCCAGCAGGGTCCCGGTAGCGGCGCTGATGGCGGTCGGTGTGGCGAGTGACAGGGCGCACGGGCAGGTCACTACCAGCACGGACACCAGCACCGGTAACCAGCTCTGTGGATCGTGTTGCCACCAGTACAGGCCTGCGGCACTGGCAAACAGCAACACGCCAACCACGAAGCCGGCGGCAACCCGGTCGGCGAGTTGCGTGATGGCCGGCTTTTCCTGCTGCGCACGTTCCAGCAGGCGAGTGATCTCGGCCAGTACGGTATCGAGGCCGGTCTTGTCAACCTGCATAACGAGTGGACTGTCCATATTGAGACTGCCACCGATCAGCTTCATGCCGGGTGATTTCTGCAGCGGCGTGCTTTCACCGCTCAACAACGCCTCACTGACACCGGAGTTGCCGGATTCAACTGTGCCATCTGCGGGCACAGTGGCACCTGGCTTGATGAGCACCCTGTCGCCGGGTTGCAGTTCAGCCGACGGAATGATTACCTGCCTGCCGTCGTCACCGTCAGCGCCCAGGCGAGTTGCCATGGCAGGCAGCGCCTGTGCAAGATTCTCGGCGGTTTCCGCCCCACGCTTGCGCGCCTGCATTTCAAAATATCGGCTCACCAGCAGGAAAAACACAAACATCACCACCGAGTCATAGTACACCTCACCCTGGCCAGTCAGCGTGGCGTGGATACTTCCGCCGAAGGCCACCAGTATGCCAAGCGAAACCGGTGTATCCATTCCAACGCTGTGGTTTTTCAGGTCACGCCAGGCGCCGCGCAGGAACGGTGCGCCGGAATAGAACAGCACCGGCGTGGTCAGCAGTAGTCCGACCCAGTGGAACAGGTTTTTGAATTCATCCTCGATACCGGTCCAGCCACCCACGTACAGTGCAATCGACAGCATCATCACCTGCATGCCCAGCACACCGGCAATACCGATACGGCGCAGCTGCAAGCGGCGTTCACGTTCGTGCGCCTGCTGTTGCTGTGCAGGGTCATAAGGGTACGCTGTGTAGCCGATGTTATGAATCGCCTGCAGGATCTCGCTGAGCTTGATACGGGTGTCGTCCCAGCGGATACGTGCACGATGGGTTGTGTAATTGATCTGCACGTCGAGCACGCCGGGCAGCCGGCTGATATGGCGCTCGTTCAGCCAGATACAGGCCGCGCAGACGATACCCTCCAGGATCAGAGCAGCTTCGTATTCGTGCGCACCGGTGCTGCGCACGAAGGTCTTCTGGATTTCCGGGTGATCGTAGATCTCTGTTTGCTGGATGAATTCCGGTACCAGGTCTGCGCCGGTGGGCGAAAGTTCGGTGCGGTGACGATAGAAATCAGTATGCCCTGCATCCACGATGGCCTGCGCCACGGCCTGACAGCCGTAACAGCACATCGGTTGTGGTTCATCATTGATTGTCACATTGATGGCCATTCCAGCTGGCACCGGCAGGCCGCAGTGAAAACACGGCTGTGCGGGTTCTTCGGTTTGCCCGATACGGGCAGTGGCAGGTTCTGGTTGAGGCACGTGTGATCCGTCGTTGGCCCATTCAGGGGTGCGGAGAGTGTAGCGTACTCGAACCTCATCGCTGTTTGAACGCTTAATCATAATTTTCTAATGAATTGATATAGATCAACTCGGTCATCGTGGTGCTTATTAAAATACCTTGTTATAAATATTGGTCCTGTATCGGAATCCTGGTGGCAAGTCTTGTATAACTATCGGGTGTGACGGATACTGACCGCGCACAGTTGCTCTGTGTGTGGCCACAACAATTATTTTCGGGGAGCCTGTCCTATGGTGCTGAAACACATCTGGGGTCTGTTTGTTAATCCCAAGCGCGAATGGGTCTCCATTCGTAACGACAAATGTACAGTAGGAAAATGCTACGCGGCCCATGTAATGCTGCTGGCAGCGATTCCTGCTATCTCCGGGTTTATCGGAACAACACAGTTTGGCTGGCAAATCGGTGCCGGTGACCCGGTCAAGCTGACGCTGGAGAGTGCAGGCATGATTTCCGTGATGTACTACTTCGCGATGCTGGTCGGTGTCTATGCGATTGGCTGGATGATTCACTGGATGGGCAAAACCTATGATGCCGATGTGCCGCTGTCGCAATGTGTGGTGCTGGCGGCCTACACAGCAACACCGCTGTTTCTCATTGGCATTATGGAACTCTACCCGGTGCTGTGGTTGAACATGGTCGTGGGCATTGTGGCGCTGTCCTACACCGTTTACCTTCTGTTTAGCGGTGTGCCGATCATGATGGATATTTCGGAAGATCGTGGATTCCTGTTTTCCAGCGCAGTACTGGCAGTTGGACTGGTGGCATTTGTCGGTCTGCTGGCAGTGACGGCGATACTGTGGGGTATGGGGCTGGAACCACAATTCACGCACTAGTTCGACGTAGAAAGATTTAGCCAGAATTAAAGCAAGTACGGAATCTAATGTATCACACATAATGTCAGGGAGGTCGGCATGACCGATCAGCAAACCTACAACTACACTGTCGTGCGTCAGTTCGCCATCATGTCCCTTGTGTGGGCACTCGTCGGTATGCTGGTGGGCGTAATAATTGCCGCGCAGCTGGCCTGGCCGGTATTGA